>DASXVL010000209.1:0-3032 GCA_036504255.1 Armatimonadota bacterium
GCCAGGGCCAACCCTTGAACTATTCCAGTGTGCAAGCACGCGTGCCGTCGCTGCTCCGGGCGGCCGAGCGCGTCTTCGGTAGTTGGGCTGCCGCCGTGGAAGCGGCAGGCTTCGACTACTCGCAAATACGGCGCTACCGCATTTGGACGCGCGATCGCGTCATCGAACGCATCCGCGAGTGGCACAGCAAGGGCGCCGATCTCAGTTGGCGACATGTCGCCATCGAATTGGACCCGTCGTTGGCCGCCGCAGCGTTGCACGCACACCGCTTTGCCTCCTGGTCGGACACCTTGCTCGCCGCGGGGCTGGACCCAGCCGAGGTGGCGCGCTATCGCCGCTGGACGCTTCCCGCCATCCAGGATGAATTAGAGCACTTAGCCACGCAGGGCATCGCGCTCGATCAGGAAACCCTGGCCGACAAAGCCCCCGATCTTCGCGCAGCGATCTATCGCATTGAAGGCGGCGTGGCGGTACAGCGGGCGGCCTTGCAACGCCAGCAAGAGGCGGCATCAACACGGGGACGACGTCGGCGGACACGCGCCGGCACGGAAGCGCATAAGTTGTGCGCCGAACCGCAGGGGATGCTCTCACTTTGACGGGGTGCGTCACACGGCGGGCTATCCGGCGTGTGACGCCTTTCCCAGCATAAAGATGCCGTACTCCGCGCGCCAATTGATGCAGTGGTGCACCAGGCGGGGATGGGTAGCATTGCGCGTATCCAGCGCTGCCTTCGCCAGAATCGCCAGATCTTGCTTCTGGCAGAAATCCGTGAAATCCGCCAGTGTAATCAGCCGGATGTTCGGCGTGTTATACCAGGCATAGGGTAAGGCTTGGGAAATCGGTAGCGTGCCCTGACACAGCAGGTGCAGGCGGACGCGCCAGAAGGCAAAGTTGGGGAAGCTCACAATGGCGTGTGTGCCCACGCGGAGCATTTCGTGAATGATATGATCGGGGTCCGGCACCTGTTGCAGGGTCCGGCTTAAAATCACGTAATCAAACGAGTCGTCGCGCAGGTCAGCCAGCCCCTCGTGAATATCGCCGTGAAAGACGCTGAGCCCCTTGCTGATACACGCGCTGACCGAAGGCTGATGGAGATCGACGCCGCGCGCGGTCGCCCGCCGTTCGCGCACCAGGCGCTCCAGCAGTTCCCCCGTACCGCACCCCAGATCGAGGACGCGTGCGCCCTCCGACACCATGCGTACGATGATCTCGTAATCCGCTCGGTGGCCATCGGCGGCAAGCAATAACGGTTGTGCATTAACGGCAGACACGTCGATATTCTAGCAGGTTCCGTGTCGGACGACCAGTCCGGGATCTGTATGCATCTCAGCGGCACGGCAGCTGGACGGAAAACGTCACACCGGCCCCCGGTGTGCTCTCCACCTGCACCACGCCCCCGTGCAACTCGACAATATGCCGGCACAGCGCCAACCCGATACCGAATCCACCCGCCTCCCGCCCTGTCCGCGCGGCGCGCGCACGATAAAATGGGTCAAAGACGTGCGGCAGTTCGTCCGCGGGAATGCCCTCCCCCTCATTGTGTACCGACAGCGTCACCTGCGCTTCGTCCCCCGTCAGCGTCACGGACACCGGAGACGCCGGCGGAGAATATTTGAAGGCATTATCGAGCAGATTGTACAGTACCTGTTCCAGGCGCAACGGATCACCATGCAGGCGCACGTGTGGGGTCAAACGGCGTTCGACCGGGCGGCGATTGGTGACGAATAGTTCATCGAGCACGCGCGCAATCAGCGGGCACATCTCCACTTCACGGCGTTCCAAGGCGAGCGGACGCGCCTGCTCGGCCGACAGGGTGAGCACGTCCGTGATCAGCCGCTGCATGCGCTCCGTTTGCCGGGTGATGGCCTGTAATGCGGCCTCCAAGGCGAGCGGTTGTCCGTGCTGCTGGGCCCAGAGTAACTGTTCGGCATATCCCTTGATGACCGTCAGCGGGCTTTGTAACTCATGTGAGGTCAGACAGAGCGCGGGGGGGCTGGCGTCCACGGTGATCTCATGCAGACAGGCCATACTGCCCCACAGTTTACCGGTCGGGTCACGGATAGGGGTACAGGTCGCGCGCAGGTGGCGCTCACCCTGGGGGGTAATGACCAGCCACTCCTCCTCGTCGCTCACACCCTCCAGTGCCCGTTCCAGTCCACTCTTCCCATCCTCCGGTCCGGCAAGCGGACGGGTGAGGCAGGCGGGAGAAAAATCATGGTGTTGCAGGGTCTGGGCGCACACGCCGCCGAACAGGGCACGCGCCGACGCATTGCCAAATAAGCGGATGGGATCGTCGCGTTGCGCGACAAGCATACCGATGGGGCATTGCTCGATCAGCCAGCGCACGGTGGGCCAAGCAGGATTCTCCACGCCATCCGCCGGCAACCCAACGAGCTCCGCCAGTTCCATGAGCACCGCCTGCACCGCTGCTTGCGACATGCGTGGCGTGCGTAATTCCGCCCGGAGGGTACGCAAGCGCGCGCGCAGGGGCGCGACATCGATGGACGGCTCCGTGGCCTCTCCGGACGCGACCTGGTCTGACAGGTGGACAATCAGGAGGTGTCGCTCGGGTGGACTGCTCAGCGGCTCTCCTGCACCACGCAATGCTGATGCTGTGTCCATGGGGGGAGCAGATTCTTGCATATTGGGGGTTGCACATTCCTGTGGTGTACGCAGCACAGGCATTCTCAAGAATGACATCACTTTTGCCTCCCCAGTATCCAGAGGTGGGCTCTGCCGGCATTCGGGTCTCACATCATGGGCTTGGACGGTAGCGGCTGCATAATCGCTCACGATGCGTGTTGAGTCGATGATCGGCATGAGTTCCATGAGTCAGCGCGCACTTCGTCGCTACGTCGGTGCAGCGTTGTCCTGCTCGTCCTGCCGGCTCTCGTCGCCCTCATCCCCGGCCCTTCTCCCCGAGGGGGAGCGGATAAAGTCCTATTACGCGGCAAACCGCGATAGATACCGATGCAAACTGATCTTATTATCAAAAATAATGCTGCTGTGACGTCCTGGCCAGCGGTCGCGTC
>DASXVL010000210.1:0-5022 GCA_036504255.1 Armatimonadota bacterium
GCCGCCGGTCTGCAGCGTCGGGTCAAACGTGGCATCGGTCGGCATAATACGATAGCAGTAGTAGAGCACATCACGCACGATCTTCGGCTGGACGCCGGTTTTGAACCAGACGTTGTAATACGCGAAGAGATCGTAGAAGCCGTACTGCGTGCCCGTCGATGGTGCTATTTCGGTCGCTTCGCCGTAATCACTCCAGGTAATGCCGTCGATCCAGTCTGCGCCGCCGGTGATGGCGCTCATCCACAAGTTGCGAAAGGCTTCGGTGTTTGACGACTCCCAGTACATACCGGTGGCATATTTTTGGCGCACGTCCTGCGGGGCAATGGGGGCGGCCCATTTCACGCCGTACCCCTGATGTACCTTGGTCGGAATACTGAGCAAGGCGTTCGCGCCCACGGCATCGCGTGGTCCCCAGTCGGTGAAGCCATAGCTGATGGCGGCATAGTCCTTGGCGGCGTTTTGCCAGCCCTGAAAGCAGGGAAAGAACGCGATGTCATAACCGTCGGCCTTCATCGACGCCAACCAGTCCTTCCACCAGGCCACCGGTTTAGTCGTCGGCATGTACGGCATCACAACCAGCCGCCCATCCGGCAGATGGTAGGCGGCAGGATATTTGGCGAAATGTTTAATGGTATCGCTCAACGCATCATCGAAAACTTCCGGCATGAAGATAAACTTGAAGTTCGGGTCAACATTCGGCGCGATGCGGATGAGACGATTGATACGGTCCCAGTGGTACATCTGGTGGTTACTGTTCACCAGTATGTCCAGCACCATGCCGTCGATGCCGAGCGCACTGACAGCGCGCACTTCATCTTCCGCGCTACGGTCGGCCCAGTCCGGCCCAGTGTGAAGGGTAATCAAGGGTAACAACGGCACTTGGCGCAGCACGCCGCCCCCCGGCTTCCAGTGTTTGGCTTCGCCATCAGGATTGAGCCATTGCGTGGTGTAATAGCTCTGCGCCATTGGCTTGTTATCCACTTGCGCGGGGAACTGCGAGAAATTGATAAGGAACACCTTCTTCTCTGATTGCCGCAGCGACGCCGTCGATGGCATGTCGCACGGCAAATACGATGACAGGTCCTCGATAGCTGGGGCGGATATGACTGCCCCAGAGAGACAGAGCATCGCCAGGATGGCCAGACACAGGAAACGCATAAGTATTTTTCTCCAATAAGGATCGAGTATCAATAGTACAACCAGTTACTTAGACACGGCCCACTTACCTTTGTTCTCCCGTATTTTGCACCACGCACGCCGTGTCTCTTCACCGAGGTACCCTGGCAAAATTTACTGGTCTCGGTTTCTCGGACACTCAGATAGACGTACAATCTATGCGAGGTGAAGAGTGCAAGGACAGCGTTACCGTGATGTATTTCACAAAAACAACGCTGTCAAGCTGGCAGAGCATGGTAAGATGAGTGTGGCCGGTGATTCGGGGGTTTTGAATGAAGTGCACCGGCGCTGGGTGAAGAAGCTTGGCGCCCAGCCAAACGAGAAAGTGTCCGTCACGCCGGATGCGCATGCGGAGTTGCTTCATCCTGGATAAACCCCCGGTTCTGCAGGGGAATTCATCATGATTCTCTATGCGTGTGCTCTCATCGTTCACGAACGGAAAGCAGAGGAATGCCCTCGTGCGTGGGCGCACTATCAAAGCAAACGGGGATAACCGGGCTTGGGCCCTGTTCCAGACAGTGCCGTTGCCACCAAGTCATCCTAAAGTCCTTAGCACCGTTTGGAAGCCGACCGCAGTCGCGCTCAGCCTCTCGACAGTACATCCCCGGACCTGCTTTTCGCGGCACGCCGAGCGCGACTCCGGGCTGCGGCCCTACATCGGCTTCCAAACGGTGCTGCTGACACCAGCTCAACCTACAGTCCTTAGCACGGTCTGGAACAGGGCCATAGCCCGGCTATCCCCGGCCGGAAACAACAGCCTGGATGGGATACCCGTTACAGGCCCCGGCGAGCATGGGCAGTCAGCCAGCGGGATTGCCCCATCGCTCATAGCCCTTCTCACAGGCTTCGCTTTGCCGATACCAAGCAGCGGCTTGCGCAATTCAGACCCGATCATGAACCGCCGACTCGCATGCCTCACGCATACGCGCCGCCAGGGTGAGGGCTTCATCACGTGAGGCGGCGTTCAGGTCGAAGATCACGCGCGCAGCGCGGGGAAGCTGTGCCGGCCAGTTCCAGGGCTCGCCGGTACCGTAACTGGAATGCATCTGCGCCACATGCGGTGCGAAGAAGTGATAGGCGTCCGCAAGCACCTCGGGGGGCTGCACCAAATTCAGCGTGCGTAACCCGGGGATGCGCAGAAAATGCTCCCACTGATGCCGCGCGTGGGCGCAGCAATGCATCCCGAGCCCGCCATACCGTTCGGAGAGCATCACCAATTCGGGCAGAAAAAACTCATCAAAAGTATCCTGGTTGACGCTGCCCACCTCGTCCTCCGACAGCGTGAGACCGTCGGCCATATAATAGGCGGGGTAATGGGCGATAAAATCGCGACCATAGCGTGCGAACCAGGCATCAAGGAATGCGGTGAGCAATTGCGAGACTTTCCGCGTCAGCGCATTCACGGCTTCCGGCTCCTCCAGCATGGCCACAAAGAAGTCGCTTTTGTCCCAGATGAGTGCGGCGATGTCCATGGGGCTTTGCACATCCACCAGCCGCACCAGCGCCGCCTCCCCTGCCCGTTCGCGCAAGGCATCGGCAATATCAAATAGTCGAGCAAGCGAGGAGGTGCTCAGCTCCGGCACGCGTATCTTGGCGACCTCTTCCGCCCGCGTAATCAATGGCTGGGCGAACGGCATATTGCCCTCAAGGCGATGGACAGCGCAGCCGAACGCCTCGGCAAAGATTTCCGTGCCGGTAAAGACATCCAGGTAGGGCAAGGAATCGTCGGGTAGCCACTCCACCCGCTCGCGCTGCCGGCAATACGTCTCCCAGGACCAGGCAATGCGCTCGCGCTGCAGCGACGGCCAGGGCAAGGGGCGTGGCAATTCCGGCGTTGTCAGGTTAATGGTGAAGACATACTGTGCGGCGTCAGCCTGGTCGTATAGCGCGCGCCAACGCTGTTTCCGCGTAGCGATGTCCGGTGAAGTCATGAGCTGTACTCCCGACAGAGGTGTTTTTTGGTCAAAGCACTCGAATGAGTATTAGCCCTATAGTATTGGAGTAATCCAGGCATGGCAATGGAAAAGTTGGTCACTCTTTGGTACAATATTACCATGGCCGATTTCCCTATCCATTTCGAGAAATGCGCGAAAGAGCCCGACTGTTCCGCGCGCATTGACAGCCGTTTTGTCCGGAGCATCGGACTGGAGTTCGTTGAGCAACGCGCGGTCGAACTCTTCGAAGACGGACGGCGGTATTTGTTGGAAGGGCCATCCATCTGGCTCACCTGGCCGGAGCGGCAGTATCGCTACCATCCGGCACCGGGCTGTGCCAATTGGCTGCATCGCTACGTGCGTTTTTTCGGCCCGCGTGCGGTGGAGTGGGAACAGCACGGGTTGCTGCCCTTCGAGCCGCAGCCGCTGGCGGACGGGGTGGCGATGGGGCAACGCCTGGATCAGGTGATTGCCCTGAGCCAGGAGGTCAGCTGCGCCGCACACCTGCGCGCCGCCAATCTACTCGAAGCGGTGCTCCTCGACCTGGCGGATTGGCGCGCCACCCGCCACCCCTACCCCGCCTGGCTGCGCGAGTTGCTGTCCTGCATCCAGGCGCGCGAGGTAGGCGCCTGGGACGAGACGGCATTCGCCCAGCAATACGGCATGTCGCTCGTCACGCTACGGCGGCACTTTCGCCAGTTGATGGGCCTGCCGCTCCATGCTTACATTCTCCGCGTGCGTCTCCAGCGTGCGCGCATCCTGTTGGAGGAAACTCCCCTCCCCTTAAAAGCCATCGCCGAGCAGCTCGGGTACTGCGACACCTATTACTTTCAACAACAATTCCGCCAACTGGTCGGCGTCACCCCCGCGCAGTATCGCAAGCATCTGCCCATTAGCGTCAAGGGTGAACCGTCGGGCGGCGACTAACCTCACCGCACCCCACACCTGTGGGTGCCCGTTCCAGCGGCGAACAGCGCACTATCCGCCGTTACGTGTTGCCGGGCGGCCCCTAACACAGGGTACGGTTTCCGGTAGAGTAAATGCAGAACTGTACGATAGTCATGACCTCCGGCAAAGCCGGGGGTTTACCCTGCATTACGCACAACGACGGCGATGGTCATGGCACTCAGGCGCCTACCTGGCTATAGTTTTTCCGAGCCTGCTTCCACGTGCGGCCGGTCAGTTGCCCGTACGCGACACGCGCGGCCAGATGGGTACAGGCTTCGTAGTAGGCGCATCCCACCTCCAGCGCCGGGAGCGCGGCCGGGTCGCCGATGCGTCCTAACGCGCGCGCGGTTGCCGCCAAGACGGGATAGGCGTCGCATGCTTCCTGGAGAATCTGTGCGAGCGCCGGCACGGCGCCTCGGTCGCGCAGCAGGCCCAGCGCCTCGATCACCTCGACTTTGACGCGCCAGCGCTTGCTGACGTGCGGGTCCGCCGCGTGTTCGCCGGACGGCAGTTGGAGCGGATCACCCAGCCCCACCATGAAGCCGGGCCAATCGATATCCACCAGCAACGGGTCAGGCGTAATCGCTTCCGGCGTTTCGCACGCTAGCGTAGCGAGGAGCGCGCTAACCGCCGCCGCGTCGCCGCGTCGTCCCAGGGCCCAGGCGCAGGCGCTCTGCACGGGCCAGGCTGCAGTCTGTAGCTGCGACATCAGCCATGCGCCCGCCGCTGGGGAGCGCACATCCGCGAGTTGTAATGCCACATCAATCGCCGCAGCATCGACCACTTCCCGTGTCGGCACAGGGACGCTTGCTTGTGGCATGATGCGCACGCTCCGCGCGTCACGGTCAATAACGACGCCGTTGACGACGAGGCGACATGCACGCAGCGCGTCGCCCGTCGCGAAGTCGATGGCCTCGCCGCCGACCGCAGTCACCGTGAGATTACCGGCGCGCGTAATACGGAG
>DASXVL010000211.1:0-4950 GCA_036504255.1 Armatimonadota bacterium
TTACAAAGCAGCAGGGCATCACCACCATCTGTACCAGTCTGCTCTCGGGCTTCGAACCGGAAGCGGAGTCCAG
The DNA here is from genome assembly GCA_036504255.1 of Armatimonadota bacterium. GTDB lineage: Bacteria > Armatimonadota > Hebobacteria > CAIYQO01 > CAIYQO01 > DASXVL01. The sequence goes on from DASXVL010000211.1 coordinate 74, forward strand.
CCCGTTGCATGTGTCCACCATTGCCGATACCTGGATTCACCTCTCCTATGTGGTGCAGAGCGGCGAGCGGAACCGGGCCTTGACCATTGTGAAATCGCGCGGCACCGGACACTCCAACCAGGTGCGCGAACTGGTGCTGAGCAATCACGGCCTTATGCTTTCGGATGTCTATACCGCCGGGGGGCGGTGCTGATGGGGTCGCTACGGGCGGAGAAAGAGGCACAAGAAGCCCGGGTACGCGAGCAGTTGTCTTTGGAGGCGGAACGCACACGGCGCGAGCTGATGGAAGCGAATGCGCAGGCACAAGCCCGGATTGATGATCTGAAGCGCGAGATGGCGCTGCGGGAGGAAGCAATGGCTCGCGTGCGCAGGAACAGTTGCGGTGTGAACAGGAGTAGGCTACCCGTCAAGGCGCAATCCGCGTCGCACGCGGCGCGGATGCCGACGGTAGTGGGGAGGGATAACATGGCCATGTCCAATGCGTGCCTGCACCTCTACATCGACGGGCACGCCCCCAATTCAACGCGGGCGCAGGCGAATCTAGCGCTCATCAGTCAAAGCCTGCCGCCGGCACAGCTCGAAGTGGAGGTCATCGACGTGTTGCAGGAGCCTTTGCGGGCGCTGCAGGATAACGTGTTCGTGACCCCGCTGCTGCGTAAACTCGCGCCGCTGCCGGAAGCGCACATCATCGGAGATCTCAGCAATTTCACCCGCGTCCGTCTCGCGCTGGGTCTGGGGGAGGATGTGTCATGACAGACCACGCGGATAGTCCCCAGTCGATCGCCCCGGACGACGCCCGTGTGCTGACCCTCATCCGCCGTATGGCAGACACGGAGGCGGAACTGCGCACACTACTGGGTGACAATGTCGATTTGGTGCTCGACCCGACCACCGGCACGCCGATGCCCTTTCGCGAGGCCCAGCAGGAATTACTGCGGACGCAAGCCGCCTTGCTGCAGGCCAATGAACTCTTGGAAGCGCGTATCGTTGAACGGACTGCCGCATTACGCGAGAACGAGACACGCCTGCAGACGATCATCGATGGCGCGCCCGGTCCCATCTTCGTGAAGGATCTGGACGGCCGCTTCCTCCTCATCAACAAGCGGCTCGAAGAACTGCTCGGCGTCACCAGCGCAGAACTACAGGGAAAAACCGACTACGATATCTTCCCGGCGGATGAGGCCGACGGCTACCGGCAACATGACCGCCGCGTGGCGGAAAGCGGCGTGGCGGCACAGCTGGAAGAGGTGGCCAATCTGGCGGATGGTCGGCATATCTTCCTCGCCAACAAGTTTCCCCTCCGCAACGCCGAGGGCGCGGTGATCGCCACTGCCGCCATCTCTACCGATATCACCGAGCGCAAACGCGCGGAGGAGGCGCTGCAGGAGAGCGAAGCACGTTTCAGAACGCTGGCCGACGCCATTCCGCAGCTCGCCTGGATGGCCCAGCCTGATGGCTATATTTACTGGTATAACCAACGTATGTATGAATATACCGGCGCCACCACGGAAGAAATGGCGGGCTGGGGGTGGCAACGCGTGCATGACCCGGATGTGCTCCCTGCGGTACTCGAAAGAGAGCACGCCTCAATTGCCACCGGGCAGCCGTTTGAAATGGAATTTCCTTTGCGCGGCGTCGATGGTCGTTACCGGCAGTTCCTCACCCGCGTGGTGCCCTTGAAAGATGCCGACGGGCAGGTGGTGCAGTGGTTTGGCACCAATACGGACATCACCGCGATCAAGCAGGCCGAAGAACAAATGCGTACCATGCTGCAGATTGTCTCGCATGACTTACGCTCACCCATCACCGTCTTGCATGGGCACGTGGGATTGCTGCGTACGATGATGGAACAGCGGCAAATCAACGGCGCATTCCAGGCGAGCGTGGAGGCGATAGGGCGGAGTGAACTGCGCATGAACATGATGATCGAAGACCTGGTGGATATCACGCGCATTGAAGGTGGGCAATTACACCTGGAGCAGCAGCCGGTCATACTCCAGGCATTTCTCGCTGATCTGTTCATGCGGATGGAGTCCGTCATGGCGGTACACCGCGTGGTGCTGGGCATTCCGGCCGATTTGCCGATGCTCTGTGCCGACTACAACCGCCTGGATCGTATCGTGATGAATTTGCTCACCAATGCGTTAAAGTATTCCGATGGCCCCGTGCGCATCACGGCGTCCCCCAATGATGACCAGGTGCTGGTGTCCATCACCGACCAAGGGCAGGGGATTGACCCTGCCGACCTGCCGCATCTCTTCGAGCGCTTCTACCGCGTCAAAGGCAAGCGTAAAGCGGAAGGTATCGGGTTAGGGTTGTATATCACCAAGCTGCTGGTCGAAGCCCACGGCGGGCGCATTTGGATAGACAGCGAGATGGGCAAGGGCAGCACGTTCTGCTTTACATTGCCGGTGGCCTGAGGGGCTGCGAGGGTGGAGACAGCGGGACTCGCTGCGCTCGAACCCTTCCAAACGGTGCTGCTGACATCAGGCTGGCCCAAAGTCCTTAGTACTGTCGTGGAACAGGGCCCAAGCCCGGCCGTCCCCTGTTTGCTGCCATGGCATACCTGGTGCTAACGCTTGATCGTAATAGAGAGCGTGGTCGCCCTCCAGGGCGCTGCGTTTCCGCGATTGTATGGAAACACGTGCGGTGGTATAGTTAGCGACAATGGCAGCCGAGACAATTGATACGTTAGGGCAAGTGCGCGCAACCGGCACGGCGTGGAAATTTGTGCGCGCGTATATCAAGTCGATGCGGCTCTACTACGCCTTCGTTACCGGGATTACCGGATGGGTGGGCGTCTCGCTCTACCATTTTCTGCTGCCAAGCCAGGTCAGTTACCTGCGCAGCACGTTAATTCTGCTCGTGCTGTTTTTAAGCTGGGGCGTGAATCAGATCTTCAATGATTTCCTCGGGTTGCCGGAAGATCGGATCAATGCGCCGCACCGTCCGATGGTGACGGGGGAATTGGCGCTACGCCCGGCGCTCTGGCTCTCCAGTCTGCTGCTCGCCGGCCTCACCGTGGCCTCCTATTTTTTCAATCCCTGGTCAACCATTCCCGTGCTCCTCGGGGTCGCCCTCAATATCCTGTACGAGTATGCCAAAGCGTGGTCACTCTGGGGGAATCTGGTCTTTGGGCTCTCCATTGCCATGTGTGCGGTCTATGGGTACCTGGCCGCCGGACCGCTTCCCACGCCGCCCATCACTCCGGGCCGGGTGGCGATCTTTGTGCTGGTGGTCATGTTGAACGCGCTGATGACCTTCTTTACCTATTTCAAGGATTATGCGGGAGATCGCGCCGCTGGCAAGCGCACGTTCATCGTGCAGTACGGCATTGACACGGCCCGCCGCGCGGGGATCATCGGCGCCTGCCTCCCGGCAGCCGGCTTCGTCCTCTGCGTGCTCTGTGGCTGGTTACCGGAGGTCGGCCTGCGCGATCCGCTGCTATTTGCGTTATGTGCGGGCAGCGCGGTATGCTTGCAGGGCTGGACCGCCTGGCTGTTTTACCGCTATCCGCGTGGCGAACGGGCCTACACGAACCTGGCGATGAATATCCGGGCGTGCGTGGCCGGGCAGTGCGTTTTGATCGCCCTGGTGAACGGGCCGTTGGCGCTCTGCCTGCTGCTCGCGAGTTATATTTTAATCGGTCTGCTCTTTCGCTGCCATCGCGATGCCCAAGCGTAGAGAGGTTGCTCCATGCGAAACGCGCATTTTATCACCGGATTTGGAAAAGTCCTCTTCTTCGCCAAGGTCGCGCTGCACGTCGCGGCACGCTATGCCGGCAAACCGGGCGCGTTCCGCTGGTCGCCGTTGGCCTATCTGCGTTTCCTCGCGCGCGCGCTCCAGCTCTTGCTCGTCTTTCAACATAATAAAGTCGTGCGCGTGCCCAACGGGTACAAATTTCAACTCTACCTGCCGGCCTACCCGTCGCCCGCGTTTTTCTATGCGCTGGAGAGCAAGCTGCTGCGCACGCCCCCCGCGCCGATCACCATCGTGCTGTCCATGACGAAAGCCTGTCCGTATCGCTGTGGGCACTGCTACCAACATCTCGATGGCGGGGCGGACCTGGACGAGGCGAGGCTCATCGACACCGCGCAACGCATTCAGCAACTTGGGGTGGCGATGTTCGATATCGAAGGGGGTGAGCCCTTCGTGCGCTATCCCCGCCTGTTGAGGTTGCTGCAGGCGCTCGATGCACGCTCGGAGCTCTGGGTGAATACCACCGGCGCGCACTTGCATGCGGAGATGCTGTGCGAGCTCAAAGCAGCCGGGCTCTTCGGCGTGATGGTGTCGATTCACTCACCCGACCCCGCGGCGCATGATGCCTTTACCGGCGTGCCCGGCTCATTCGCGACGGCCTGCCAAGCCGTGCAGATGTGCCGTGCGCAGGGGCTAGTGACGGCGCTGAACAGCGTGCTCGCCGAGGAGGACGTGCGCACCGGGGGCGTGGACAGGCTCATGGAACTGGCGCGCGCAATGGATTGCGATTACGTACAACTCATTCACCCGAAGCGCGCCGGGAGCTGGCTGGGGCACACGGCGGGCATGCAGCAAGCGTGCGAGGTGCTGGCGTGTATCGAGCAGGCGCATGTGCGCTACAATAGCCGCGCGCGGCATGACTATCCTTCGTTGGCCGCACAGGTGTATGAGGAGCGGGCGGACACGGCAGGGTGCACGGCGGGAGGCATCGACCGGTTTTATGTGAACGCGCACGGCGAAGTGCAGCCGTGCGAATTCGTCAATATCTCCTTTGGTAATGTGCAAGAGGAACCGTTCGAGGTGATTTTTGCGCGCCTGCGCGCCTGCTTCCCCACGCCCTGCTGCGACTGGCTCTGTTGCCAGCACGCCGACGAGATCCAGGCGGCGCTGGCGGCGCA
>DASXVL010000212.1:0-3188 GCA_036504255.1 Armatimonadota bacterium
AGCCAATTTGTTTTTGAACGAGCGTTACATTGGCGAGTTCAATGCGAAGTTCACGGTGGCGGCAAAGGAGGAAGGGACGGCGTTCCGGAAGACGACGCGCTCCGATCTGAACTGGGTGTTCACGGTACAGACCGAGCGAGTGGTGGATCGGGATAACACGGTGGCGATCGGCGACCAGAGCTGGCAACTGGAGAAGAGCAAGTTTCGCCACTCGCTGGCGAAAAGCACGGTGACCATCCACGAGCACCTGGATGGAACGGTGTCGATCCGATTTGGACCGCATGTGGTGGGCCGCTACACAGCCGAAGGCGCACCGCTGCCGGGCGGTCGGAAAGCAAGGCGGGAAGGCCGTGGAAAAGGCGGGCCCGTGGAAGCGGTGGAAAACCGCCGGGCGGTTTCCCACCGCTCCCACCGCCCCGTGGAAATCCCGCCGAGCCGGGATTCCCACTTTTCCACCGCCACGAACAACCCGATAGATGTGCACCCCAGAAAGCGCAAGCCGGCTTCGGCGAGCAAAAGGGGAGCATCGGGCTCTATCAACTGATGCGGACAGATCATGTGTGAATAGAACCGGACAAGTTGACTTACTACCGACAGAGTCGTTCAGGCGACCCAGCCGTTTCGGAACTGATGGGAAGCAAGGCTGTGCGTCGCCGGCATGGATCTGAGCGGGGGGCGGCAACGCTCTGACTGGGTTTTGAGCGACAGAGGGCTTGAGGTGTGTGAGCTTGCACCGCGCGTGATCGGGTTGTCAAAGAGCAGCGGAGCTTTGGCTGGCCGGCCCGCGCGGCACATCGCTCAACCTGTGCCGGGTGAACTGCGGGAACCCAGGCTCAACCAGAGATAGGTGACCAGATCCATGGCGCTGCGGACGCCGTGCGCCCCGCGATGCAGGAACCGGAGCCGGTAGAGACGTTCGATCACCAATGCCAGTAGGATCAACAGCCAAACGATGAGCATGCTGTTAGGTTCGTGGTGGCAGATATGTTCCATGCCGTAACGGTTCTTGCCTTCGTTGAAACCTTGATTCTCGATCTCCCAGCGGCTTTTGGCCATCCGATAGAAACCCAAGCTGCCCAGTCTGCGGATGGAGAAGTTGGTGAGCCACTCGGCTTCAATGACGGTGCCGTCGCGTCTATGCTGGCGGTAGCGCAGTACGCGCACGGTGGGCCAGTCGAGGGTTTCCCAAGGGTCGAAGTGATCGGCATCCCAGACCTCGACACGGTCTTGGCCCTCTTGGAACACAGCCTGGGGCGGTTGGCCATCAAAGCGAGAGCGCACGGCCGCTGCCAGCAGGGGGAGGTTTTCCTTGAGGCGCGCCACCACGGGCAGTCCGACGTCGCCGGCAGTGTGCAAAAAGGGAGCGGTGGCGTAGGCGCCATCTCCCACCACATAGTTGGCAAAGCGCGGTCCGAGATGTTGGACTGCGCGCCGCAGCAAGCGCTGTGCGGCGGCATACTCGCTGTCGCCGGGCCCATAGGGCTCCACATCGACCGGCAGCGTCAAACCAGAGCCTACGACGCTGATCAGCACAAAATGATGGAGCGATCCATGCACCTGACCCTTGGCATCCTTGATGGGATCGCACAACGGGCATGGTCCTTTATAGGTGTAGCCGGCGCCGGTGCCGTCTACCGCCAGTCCGATGAAGCGGCTGTTTTCAAAGGCCTTGTTGCGCTTGGCCTGGTGCAACGCGGCAGCCAGAGCCCCCCGCGTCGTCTCCGGGTCCATCCGCCCGGTGCAATAGGCCAAGGCATCGTTCCGAAAGGGGGCTTGGATGCCCAACTCCGCGCGGACGGCAGAGTGTGCCAACCAGTCCAGACGGAAGAAACTCAGCACCCGCAGGATGCGGCCGATCACCACGCTCCAGACCAGATCCCGGGCGGGAATGTGAGGCCGGCGCCGGCCATCCCCCGGGCGCTGGAAGTAGGACTTCAGGCCCAGACAGTGACAGGCATAGTGGTGGATTTGGCGGACAGGCGGCCCCTTCAACGGGGCCGCTGCTTGCGCCGCAACACCAGCAACTCTGCATTGGCGGTGAGGACCTCGCGCAGAGCGTCCTGAAAGGCGCGGCCGGCTTCGACGCGTTGGCGGACGTCGTCCACCCAAGCTTTGGGGATGCGCTCGACTCGTTTCTTACCTGCAGACATGAAGGTCAGCGACCAGGCGGGGTGCCCCTCGCCCGCGGCGCAATGGCAGGTAGGCTTTCCACAACGGGTATGGCTGAGGGAGAGAGAGCCAGGAAGCAGATCTTGGGGCAACTGGAATTAGCGGAGCAGTGCGAACTTGCGTTGGCGGAGCCGGGCGGCTACGGGACCTGTGGGCTCGGGTTCCATCTTGCGGTAAGTATACACCAAGCTTTGGTGCAAAGCCAGCCAAATCCGCGAACGCGAAAATAGGTGTTATCTGAACTGGCTTACGACGGGCCCATCCTGCCCAGCATTCTCAGCGGCTTATCAGGTCCTGCCTGATTGGAGTGCCGAAACGGCTGCCAGGACGACGTGGCTCGTGAATCACCTGTTGTACAGTATGTGGTGATGTCATTGATTCTGCGACGCACCCACCTTTACCTGGCACTTTTTCTCGCGCCGTGGATTCTGATGTATGCGTCTTCCACCTTTGTGATGAACCATCGGGCATGGTTCCACGGGCCTCCACCGGTTCCGCCGCCTCTGTTCGTGGTGGAACGCGAACTCGTCTACCCAGGCGAAATGCCAGAGGGTGCGACGCCGCGGCAGGTGGCGCTGCAGTTACTGGCTACGCTCGGCATGGACGGTGCTCATTCGGTGGCGCGGACGTCCACGGCGGAGCAGGTGGTCATCAACCGGTAGCACCCGGTTTCACCGCGGCGGATTACGTATACGGCGTCGAATAAGCGCGTCGTGATCGAGAAGATGGTGTTTTCAGGCGCTGGGTTTCTGGAACGGATGCACCGGCGGCGGGGCTTTCAGCATAACTATGCGCTGGAGGATCTGTGGGCGGCGTCGGTGGATCTGACCATCGTCGCGCTGTTCCTACTGGCGCTGAGCGGGGTCTGGATGTGGTGGACGCTCCGCGCGGCACGGCGGTTAGGGGCGTTGGCGCTTGGCGCGGGGTTTGTGCTATTCGGACTGTTCCTGGCGGTGATGTAATGACTTTTCCGCATCTCAATCGCCGCACGCATCTCTATTTCGGCCTGTTTCTGACGC
>DASXVL010000213.1:0-2887 GCA_036504255.1 Armatimonadota bacterium
CGCGGCGCATCTCCTGACTGGGATAAAGGATGCTCACCAGCCAGGCGAGAAACATCACCCACAGCAGCACGCAGACGGTCATCATCGTCGTTCCTCCCACGATCTTGCGTTATCAGCAATGTACCAGGGTGGCGTGAAGCGGGCGTAAAGATGCGCGGGGTGTACTGTGAAGAGTTCGTGAATGCGTCGCGCATGTGGGTAGATGATTACACTGTGGCGAAGCGGAAGCCGACACCCGGCTCGGTAATAATGTATTGCGGAACGGCGGGGTGCGGTTCGATTTTCTTGCGCAGATGGCTAATATGCACGCGCAACGCCTGGGTGTCTTCGACGGCATTATCTCCCCAGACTTCGTCAATGAGTTGCAGGGAGGTGACAACACGGTTCGCGTGTTGCGCCAGGTAGACCAGGATGCTGTATTCAATGGGGGTGAGGGAGACGGGCTCGCCGGCGCGCGTCACCAGCCGTCGCGCGATATCAATTTCCAACGCACCGTTTTTGATGAGCGGCGGTGTAATATCATGCGCTCCGGCGCGACGCAGCAGCGCGCGCAGGCGGGCGAGCAGCTCGCCGGTGGCGAAGGGTTTCGTGAGGTAATCATCCGCGCCTAGATCCAGCGCGGCGATCTTATCGTGCTCCTCGCCACGCACCGAGAGTATCAGGATGGGACCACGATACCAGGCGCGCAATTCGCGACAGACTTCCAGCCCGCTCATGCCGGGCATGGCCATGTCGAGGATGATCAGCTCAGGCCCATATTCGGCGGCCAGATCCAGTCCCTGTTCGCCATTCTCCGCCAGGATAACGTCGTAATCACGCGCGGTGAGGAGCGAGCGCAAGGCACGGCGAATTTGCGCTTGATCATCGACGACCAGTATCTTGGGCTGCGTTGCGGACATTAGGCGATGCCTCCTGCTGGTGACGTTTCGCGGGGTAGCGCGATAACGAAGCGTGCACCATGCGGCTGGACGTCTTCCACCCAGATGCGTCCACCCGACATGCGAACAATTTCCGCCGTGATCGCCAATCCGAGTCCGGTGCCGGAGGGCGCCGTGGCGGCGGCGGCGCCACGGTAAAACTGTTCGAAGATGTGCTCGCGTTCCGCGGCGGGAATGCCGGGACCGTGATCTTCGACCCACATGCGGAACTCACGCGGAGTGGCCAGCGCGCCGACCAGCACCGTGGTCTCGGTCGCGGCATACGCCAGGGCATTCTCCAGCAGATGCTGGAGGGCCTGCGCCCACTGTTGAAAATCGACGTAGAGCGGCGGTAATCCTTCCGGGACCGACAAGGTGATACGCTGCCGCTGTTTCTCGGGAAGCTTATTGAGCACTGCCCCGAGAATTTCCCCAAATTCGTACCACTCACGTTTCGCCGTCCAGGCGTCGGCTTTGAGGCGCGATAAATCCAGCAAGGCATTGATGCTATCGTTGAGATGCGCCAGATCGCCAATAACGATGTCGAGCTCACGATGCGCCGTGTCGGAATCCCAGGCGATATCGCCTTCGTGCAGGCTGGTAATCGTCGCCGTCACGGCGGCGAGTGGTGTCTTCAGTTCATGCGACACCGAGGAGACCAACGTGCTTTTCAGCCGTTCCGCCTCGCGGAGGGCATCGACCTTGGCGGCGGCGGCTTCCAGGCGTTGCCGCTCCAGGAATCCGGCAACCAGGTTCGCGATGGAGACCAACAGGCGGGCATCGTGCGGCGAATACGTGTGCCGATCTTGCCGTTCACCAATGTAGAGCACCGCCTCGATGCGTGCGGTGGATTGCACGGGGAGGTAGATATCGGCGCCATGCTGCCCGGGGATAATCTCCTGCGGGGAGACCGTGATGGGCCAGCCCTCGACCCCAAACTTGGTGAGCGAGACGATTTGTGGCAGCCCGATGGCCTTGCTGTGCTGCAGCACCCAGACGGCGAGCTCCTGCTGCTCCGCCGATGGCGCGCACGCGTTGGACAGGCAGATGGGCGAGACCCGTGCCTCCGTTTCGGCGAGGAAGAGGATCGTGGACTCGGCGCCGGTAATGGAGTGGATTTCCTGCAGCAGGGTGTCCGCCATGGTGCGCGTCGAGGAGATGGATACGAGATTAGCGCTTAAGCGATTCAACAAGGCGGTCTCTTGCTCACGCGCTAATGCGTCCGCCTCACGCGCGCGCATGCGGCTGGTCTGCAGCCCCATCATGATGCCGACGATGAGAAAGGCGATCAGCGAGAGCCAATCCTTGGGATCATGCACGATGAGCGTATTGTAGGGTGGGAGGAAGAAGAAATTCCACGTAAAAAACGCCAGCACGGACGCCAGCAACGAGGCACGGAAGCCCGCAACGCTGGCGATGAAGACAATGATCAACAGGTAAAGCAGCGCCCACTGCCCCTTGGCGAAGAACTCCCGCCCCAGCACAAACAGCGCGGTGGCGAGCGCCACACAAACAATGGCGAAGAGATACCCATTCCGATCCCAACGTGGCAATTGGAAATGCATGTCACGCCAAGCATACCACCAGTCACGGGGGTGGGTCTACAGAGTATTGCCGACGATTGCTGGTGAATGTGGGCTGGCGTCGTGCATTTGGACGAAAGAGCTGTTCTCGTGATATCAGGAAAGAGGGTAGGCTATCCTCGCATAAGGCTAGCTTAGTGGAAGCTAAGTGACCTCTGCAAATAGTAGATTGATTAATGGTTGGAATTTGCACCTACATCGCAGCTTTTCTCACCCGTCCACGTGCATCATTACAAAGCGTGTCATAATATCTCACAAGTTCCTCTGGCATGCAGCCAAGCGCACGCCAATTTTTCATAACCTGCGCAGCTCCAGCGCGAACATCTGCATTCTCGTGTTCAGAGAGCAGAGGAAGGAACTGTTTGAGGATAAGATACAATGCGTCAC
>DASXVL010000214.1:0-4308 GCA_036504255.1 Armatimonadota bacterium
AAACCCTCAGCAACTTGCGTCCGGTCACTCTTTCGTCGTTGACACGGAGTTCGAGTGACCGCCTTGATCACACGTCTGCGATATCGTGAATAGTGAATGTCAGTATCGGGACGGCGCGTGCTCCCCAGGCCAGCATGGATCGCTTCCAGCGCAGCACGTTGGGCCTTCACGCACCGATAAAGCGTCATCCAGGAGATGGGTAGTTCTTCCACAAGCATCTCCAAAGGGGCTCTCTCCATAAAGTATCGCGTGTAAATGATCCACTGAAGCTCCGGAGCAATGCGTTGATGTGTTGATGATGGCTTTATGACAATATCCATGACCCCTCCACTCTACCGAGTCTAGCGCGTTGCTGCCAAGTCACGCCCCGAGCGGTGATAATTCCGTTGTAACAAGGTATCTATTTTGAAGCCGTTGCTGATACTGTTGACGCGCGGGCCTCCTCTTCCAGGCTCCCGCCGTGATGTAACCCTCATCGCGTTGATAGTATCATATAGAAATCATGTCTAATTTAAAATATTGTACAAACGTATTCTGCCTAATATAATTCAATAAATGATCGGGAACACAGCTTGATATTAGTGCTTTAGCTATTTTACGAAGAGAGAAACTCTATATAATTATACGCTAAAACCATTGATAAATATAGTTTGCTATGCTATGATCCTTCTGCTGTGCGGATAACAGATCACCTGGTAATTAAGCCCTCATCCATTCACGGAGGCGAATGATGGAACCGATCACGACGAAGCAACAAGGAGTACGGCAACAACACCATGGGGGCCAGCGCGTTGACCGGCGGCACCAGCGGAGGAGGATTCCGACAGTATCGCAGTGGATTCGCAAACATTGCCCGGCGGAGACATGGTATCGGTTGGAGTTTCTCACCTCTTGCGGAGATGCCGACGCCAGATTTGCGTATCGTTCGAAGATGGTCAACCTGGAAACGAAACGGGTGTTGAAAGCGATGCGGCAGAAGCTGAAATTCAGTGAACAATGCCAGCAACTAGCTCAGAGACTGTTAGATGCCGTATTCATTTTGGGAGGAGCTAGGGGCAAGCTTTCCGACAGGCAATTACAGCGATATACAGCAATGGTGATCAAACGATGCGATACACTCTTGGCGATTACCCCGGAGTACTTCACAAAGGGGTGTGCCATCCTTCAACGTATATCTGCCACCCTTCACACTGGTATTTGGGAGGACACTAATGATGGTATCGATGCGGAAACTGACCGCCAATAGGACGAATGCGAACGCCAGTACAGGCCCACGCACTGACGCAGGTCGCGCACAGAGCGCGCGGAATGCGCAGTCTCATGGACTGTCGCCATCAAAATTGGAGCATTTTAGCCTATTGCCCTGGGAAACGCGCGAGGAATTTGATGCGTTCGTCGCGTGGCATTGGGCTGAGTTGGCCCCGGTAGGGGGCCGGGAGGAAATGGTGGCGCGCCGGATTATTCAGAATACTTGGCGCCTGGAGCACCGGTTGCCCCCGATGGAGGTCGGAGTCATCAATCAATCGATGATTAACGGCATCATTGTGCAGCAATCGTTCGAAGAGAAATTTCTTGCTGTAATCGCTCCGATCACGCTCGGAACGCAGTGCTCGATTACGGTTGAAGAGATACTGCAGCAGCATGAAACGCGCCTTGGCGGCGGCATTGTGTCCGATATGAAAAATGGGGCAGCGTTGAATTTCCTTGATCGGTATCGTCGTTCCCTCGAACGTTCGATCGAGACGGACCGCGAAGCACTGGATCTCAAGTAATCCGACTGCACAGACAGATCATGGAGAGTGAGGTGGCAGCACACGCAACCGAGATGCAAGGAGAAACCGCTGGAGAGCCTGGTACATAGCGCCGGCGCAGGCGTCGTTTGAGTGTTCCTCCGAACGAGCGCCATCAACTCCGACGCGCACGCTACGAGAAATATATTCTCGGAAGCGCACGCAAAGAATTTGTTGTTGGCAGTCTGCTGCAGAAGATCCTTGTTGATAAGTTGTATCAGGACGGGACGCATCATACCGTAGAGACTTACTGCCCAAAAGTGCTCAAAATGTCCAAGCGTCGGTTTTATGAATATATCGAAGCGACGAAATACTACCGGAATGTGCGGAATTCCGCACAAATAGCGCCACAGAACATTGAGCAAGCCCGGGCATTGAAGCCATTGGAACTGGAGGACCAACAGGCCGCATGGCGGGCAACGGTGAGGGAGCATCTCGCCACGCAAGAACCGCTCACCGTAAAGCTGGTTGAAAAACATGTTCGGGCGGTGAGAGTCGAAAAGGGCCTTGATACAATAAGAGAACACATGTACGCCGACGGCGTATTTATCGGCATAGCTCAGCGCTTGGAGACCCCAGTACAAATGATTTATGACAGGGCAACGCGTAAAAAGGTCATTAAGACCATTACGCTACCACCCTTACAGGCAATGACTACTACATCAACAATGCCGCTTGAAAGCCAACCGATGGTGCTGGTTAGCCCGGATTGTGATCTACTGAAAGGTGAGATCACCCTGACCGATCTGCAACACCTGATCGCGGCATGCGGAGCAGCTTCGACATATCGATTCCTACTCTGGAGTGCTCAACCGAAGTTATTTAAGGAAATCATTAACTGGCCCGAGAACATCGAAATCACTTTACGCGTTTGGAGCCCCAAAGAATTAGACCGGTATGCAGAGTACACGGCGGTCATCCCTGCCGCTAAGGCTATTTGGGTCACTCCGACACAGCCGATCTCGTTATCTCCAGGCACGCCTTTTACGCGCTTCATCCTCGGTGCTCCTATGGGTACTCCTGGCTATGAGCTAATTGATCTGGGAGCCTGTCGTCAGGTCCTCGCGGCCGCTTTATGCCAGATGCCAACGGCGGTATTCCACATTGCAACTCCATTCCTCAAGCAACTGGCTCAGGCTTCCATCGAAGGGATGCCGGACGGGCTGGCAACAATTGGACAACCTTGAAAAACGAAGCCAATTATGTACCTGGATAAGCAGTTGGGGTGACTATTGACCAGAATAAGTTGGTGCCAGCTTGGTGCCACTTTGGTGCCAGACAGGTGAAAAATAGCGATAATTACCGAGCACTGCGGGGGGACCGGCGGACCTAACGAGCGTAGATTTGAGCTCAAAATCTGGTGCCCGGGGGGGGAGTCGGACCCCCACGCCCTTGCGGGCGGCGGATTTTAAGTCCGCTGCGTCTGCCATTCCGCCACCCGGGCTTCCTCTAGCATTGTATTAAGTCAGCGGGATTCCGTCAATGCTAGATAAATTCGCCGGCTCGGGAACATTTCCTCGTGAGTGAACGTCTGATTCAACAAAGCCATCTCTCAACCGTCTGAGACACACCTGGAACCTGCCGCCGGGGACCGGGAATTGAACCGGAGGAGCCTATCATGCGTTCCGAAAAACAGGTCTCTCGCCTGCACCGCTCTGCCCTGTGCCTGTTCGGCATATTGGGATTGCTGGTCTGCACGCTGTTGCTGCGCGACAGTCAGCAGGCGCTTTCGGCCGGCATCTCGCCATTGGAAACGCGTATCCTGGGGCAGAGCCGCTGGCTGCGGGGAGGGCCGGCGGCCTTGCGGGTTATTGTCACCGATCATTCTACCGGCAAACCCGTCTCCGCCGAGGTGACCATTTCCCTGGTGACGCTAGCGAATGGCAAACCGACCAAAGATGTGCAACGGCTTTTTTTCGGACGCACCAATGCGTATGGCACCCTCGATGCGCAGTTCAAAGCGCCGAAGGGTGCGCCGGGCTCTTACCAGTTGGCAGTGAAGGTGGAATCCCCCATCGGTATCGATGAGATTACCCAGCCGCTCCAACTTGAAGAATCCGTGCAGGTGATGTTGAGCATGGATAAGCCGCTCTACCAGCCGGGGCAGACGATGCACCTGCGCGCGCTGGCGCTGGATGTGGCGACCCGCCAGGCCGTAGCCGGCGATAAGCTGACTATCGAGGTGGAGGACGCGCGCGGTAACAAAGTGTTCAAAAAGAGCCAGGCCCTCTCCGAATTCGGCGTGGCCGCGGCAGATTTCGAACTGGCCAATGAAGTGAACATGGGCACCTACACCGTGCGCGCCATCCTCCCCGCGGGACAGGCGGAGAAGAAAGTGCGCGTCGAGCGCTATGTGCTGCCCAAGTTCAAAGTGGCGATGACCACTGATAAAGCCTATTACCTGCCCGGCGAGACGGTGAAGGGCACCATCCAGGCGGATTACTTCTTCGGCAAGCCGGTCGGCGGCGGCGAGGTGAAGATCGACGTGAGTACCGTCGACATCGGCGTCAGCAAACTG
>DASXVL010000215.1:0-1834 GCA_036504255.1 Armatimonadota bacterium
TTCGGCAATCGTCTGCAGCGTCTCCATCACGCGCGCCAGCATGTCGGATTTGGGATGAGTGTCGCCGCGGAATGACTCATCGCTCGGTTCGCCGAAGTACCCGGTAAGCGGCTTTTCAACGATGAGATGCTTACCCGCCTTCGCGGCGAGGAGGATGCCCTCCACGTGCGCGGAGGGCGGTGAGCAAACGTCTACCAGATCGACATGGTCGAGCATCGCTTCCAATGAATCATAGACGGGGATGCCGCGGGCATCGCCGAACTCCCGCCGGCTCTCCGCGCGCAATGACGTGACCCCGGCGATCTCCACCTGCACGCCATAGACACGCCGCAAGCATTCCACATGATACCGGGCAGCCATCCCGGCGCCAACGATGCCGACTCGCAACTGTTCCATCGATACCTCCACGGGTGACCCCATGGTAATTCAACGCTCACTCCCTGTCAAAGCATTACGGGTTGTCGCCGAACATCAATTATTCGCGGCAGGTGCTTTGCCGCGCGACGAGGGTCGGGGGCAGGGTCAGTTGCTCGGTCAGTGCCGTTTTGTCTCGCATATGATGAATAAGGAGTTGCATAGCGGTCTCCGCCAACTGTTCATACGGCTGGCGAATGGCCGACAGGCCGATGC
The DNA here is from genome assembly GCA_036504255.1 of Armatimonadota bacterium. GTDB lineage: Bacteria > Armatimonadota > Hebobacteria > CAIYQO01 > CAIYQO01 > DASXVL01. The sequence goes on from DASXVL010000215.1 coordinate 631, forward strand.
GCGATAGTCCGCAGATATACAGGTCATCCACTCCGAGTACACCCACATCCTGTCCGATGCGGATGCCATGACGATCCGCCGTCTCCATCACTCCAAGCGCACATAAGGTGTTAATGCAGACGACGGCGTCAACTTCGGGATGCGTCGCCAGCAGTGTCTCGTACGCTTGCGCACCGTTGGCAATCGTTTGCCCTGCGATCACCACTGGCACGTGTGTGACGCCCCGTGCCGCGAGGGTTTGTTGAAAGGCCTGCTGCATCACCTGAAACGCGCTGAAACCGGCCATTTCCGCTTCCGCGGTGAAAAATGCCGGTCGGCGGTATCCCGCATCGAGCAAATGCTCTGCGGCGCACGTGCCGGTCACCACCAGGTCATTGATGACATAGGGGCCGGAATAATCGGCCGGGCAACTATCAATGGCAAGATACGGGACATCGAACCGCTCCAACAGCGCGCGGCTCTCCAGCGTGCGTTCGGAAAAACAGGCCAGTACGCCATCGACATGCGCCTCGACCATCCCGTGGATCACCGCGACTTCCCGCTCCGGGTTCCATTGCGTATCCCCCACCATTACCTGGCAACCGAACTGCAACGCCGCGTGTTCCGCCGCGCGAACGATCAGCCCATAGAACGGATTGGCGATATCGTTGACCAGCAGTCCGAGCGTCGGGATGCGTGAATTGCCCCCGCGCAATTGCCGCGCCAGCGCATTGGGCACGTACCCCAAATCCTGCGCGATGGCCAGCACGCGGGCGCGTGTGCGCTCACTGACGCGCGAATCAGGCTGAAAGGCAAGCGAAACGGTCGTATCCGTCACGCCGGCCCGCTGTGCGACATCTTTGATCGTGACTCCCATGACACCATTCCTTCTGTAACGAGGCAACGTTAGCGTATCACATGCAAGGTTTGATGACAAACTTTGCTGTTCAAACTGCGAATTGATCAGAGTCAGATGCTGGTTCGGCTGACAAAACGCATGCGTCGCCAGCAGTACATCGTCCGGTGTGAAACACCATGGGAGCACTACAGATTATCCAAATTTATTACTGATTTGCCTGATTCAAACGATTGATCTATTGACTACATACCGAGGGTCCGCTACGCTACATCAGTACACAACTATCGTGTCCCTACGAATCAAGGAGACCGGAATGTTCTCAACCGTTATTCGGCACTGCAGCTGCTTGCTGCTCCTCTTCCTGGC
>DASXVL010000216.1:0-2390 GCA_036504255.1 Armatimonadota bacterium
ATAAGAAGGCGGGTCGTTTCCAGGATACGTTCGCGGGTACTCAATTTGGTGCTTGACACAGTGTAAAGTTTATCGTACACTGGCTCAGAGTCAAGTTTACATCGTGTAAAGCTACTGTCTGGAAAACGATAATAGAGAGGGTTGTCCTATGATGCAGCGATATATCGCCGCAAAGTTCCGCAATCCAACCGGGTTGGTTGGTCGACTAGTCGGAAACATGATGGTTCGCGGCAACCAGGTCGAACAGGAATGGACTGTCTCACGGCTGGGCATTCAGCCCACCGATCATGTCCTTGAAATCGGCTATGGGCCAGGGGACGCCTTGCAGTATGCCGTACAGAAGGCGCGTCATGTATCCGGAATCGACTTTTCGGAAACCATGCGCCAGGTCGCCCGTAAACGGAATGCAGCAGCCATCCGAGCCGGGCAGGTCGAACTCAAACAGGGCGAGGTACTATCCATGCCCTACGCGGACGCCTCATTCGACAAGATATATACGATTCACTGCTTTTACTTCTGGGCCAAGCCACTCGACGTATTGCGGGAAATACAGCGCGTCCTGAAGCCTGGTGGACTGTTGGCAGTCACGATCAATCCCAAAGATCGATGGCCGAGGAAACCGCTGCCGCCGCCGGACTTGTTCACCTTATACAGCGCTGACGAGGTCGCTCAGTTGCTATCAGATGCCGGGTTTAATGAGGTGCGAGTGGAAACCCACGCCCGACCGGACAAATTCCCGGGCGCATGTATCCTGGGTACAAAGTCGGGGCGTGTGTAAAGTCATTGACCGCTGACGCTTGCCCCGCTGGCCGGGCAAGTGGTCAAGCGACGTGGTAAGCCTCTGCTTGCATGGGGGAGGGATTTAGTACCTGTATCGGTGATTTACTGCGATTGTATGGTTTGGTGTATCGCAGGGCTATCACTCGATCTTTAGCGGCGGGGTGTTGCTTCCCGTCCATCTTTTCCTTCACGAGTGGGGGAGCCAGCGACGGCAGCATGTACCACGTTAGCAAATGGACTTAAAGTAAACCACTTTGGGAATGCACGCACGAGCGGCGTTGTCCCCTCTAGCTCTACCAGGCCAGCGCGCAGGGCTTCCGCAAAGGTGAGGCGTCCAAACCACACCCGGTAGAGGGCAGCAATATCCGCCTTGACCAGTAAATCGATGTCGAAACCTGGGTGCTGCACGCAGAGAGACACATCCGACGGCTCCATGACAAACCAGTACCTGCCGGTGCGTTCGCCGCGAAAGTCGAACTGCACCACGATGCGGTGTGGTTGGAGAAGAGGGAAGTTGACCCGTCTTCGCATAAACCAGAGGAGTAACAGCGGATCCAATTCTTCCGGATCAGGCTCACCAAATGCCCACTGCGCTCCCCAGGTGCCCAGCACGTCGAGCACGGCTTCAAGTTGCCGACCCGCCTGTGTGAGGTGATACTCGGTGGCGCGTCCGCCGGTGGCCACCTTCCGCTCGACGACCCCCACCTGCTCGAGGCGACGCAGCCGCTGAGTCAGCAGGGAACGGGGAATGCCGGGCAGGCCACGCGCCAGTACATTAAAGTGGCAGACCCCATACAGCATCTCCCGGATAATAAGCGGCGTCCAGCGATCTGCGATGATTTCCGCAGCCTTGGCTATTGGACAGTATTGACCATACGAATCCATAACAAGGTCCTCATCCTGCACAGATGCCCCAAGTAGTCCATTTATTATACTAGACAGATGCTCAGAACACCAATACATTTTGCCTGACGACAACGATACGGGCTAAGTATCGCAGCAATTAAGGAGGTATCTCACATGACTGTACAGGATGTTTCTAAAAGTAAGGTCTCTCAGCAGGCAGTCCAGGAATTGGCCGCCATGATGCGTGGTGAGGTGATCCAGCCTGGCGCTGAAGGTTACGACACGGCCCGCCAGGTATGGAACGCGATGATCGACAAGTACCCCGCCCTGATTGTGCGATGTGCCGGGGTAGCCGATGTACTCAACGCCGTCACGTTTGCTCGCACCCACGGTCTCCTGGTGGCTATGCGCGGCGGCGGTCATAATGTGGCTGGCAAAGCGACCTGTGACGGCGGTATGCTCATTGACCTCTCGGGGATGAAGAGTATGCGCATTGACCCTATCCTTCGTACTGCCCGTGCTGGCCCGGGCTTGACCTGGGGCGAGTTCGACCACGAGACTCAAGCCTTCGGGCTGGCGCTTACGGGCGGCATCCAATCCACGACGGGTGTTGCGGGATTTACACTTGGCGGCGGTTTCGGGTACCTGGCGCGCAAGCACGGCCTCACCTGCGACAACCTGTTGTCCGCCGATGTGATCACGGCTGATGGGCGGTTCCTGACGGCGAGCAGCAGTGAACACTCAGATTTGTTTTGGGGTTTGCG
>DASXVL010000217.1:0-4582 GCA_036504255.1 Armatimonadota bacterium
CGTCTGACAGATGTCCCAGAGCCGTCGTGGGTGAATTATTCGCGCCAGTCCGGGCACCCCACCAGATTTGTGCACTTGAGTAATCGCCTACATTACCCAGAAGCGGCATTGGCGGCAGCACCGGTGGGCGCATGCTCGCACCAGTCCTGGTATTGCTCACCGATGCGTCGCACGTGATAGGCGACATTGGCGGATGTGCAGCCCAGGGTGTCGCCCGCCTCGCGCCAGGTGAAGCCGGCGAGCAGGCAGGCCACGATTTTGCGTTGGATCGGGGTGAGTTGCGACAGAAAGACGCGCAGCCCCAGCGTATCCAGCGCATCCGGCAGCGCATCTGCGTCGACCATCTGCTCGTCGAGCGCAGTGACCGGCTCATGCAGCAGCGAGCGCCTGACGGCATCCAGCAGCCGCCAGCGGGCATAGCGCAACAGATATTGCTCCGGGTCGCCGATACGGACGTCCAGCCGCGGCAACGCCTCAAACACGCCGAGCCAGGCTTCCTGCTGCAAATCATCGGCCTCTTCGGGACAGTGACGCGCATAATAGGCCGCCATGTGGGCCAAGCGGGGGCGTAACAGCTCATAGACTTCTTGCACTGCGGGGGCGTCGCCCATCCGCGCGCGGGATACACAAACGAGGTTCATTGCTCCTCCGAACGCTAAAACACCAGTTCACGCCGGCAAGGGATGCCGGCGACCCGGTTGCGGTCGGTAGCAGCGAGGAGATTACATCAAAGGGGAGAAGCTTACCGGGCAGCCGAAATCAGGCACATACCGCAGCCAGCGGGACCATCACTCATCAATTGGGCCATTGTAATCACTAACATTAATGTGCCCTCCTTTTCGGCAAATTTTCGGGATTACGCTCGTCAGTCAGCTCATGCGCGGGTTGACGCGATTATTCTATCATACACTCTATCGATGCTGGGGCACGATTTGCTAAAGGCAGATAAGGAATTTTTCAAACAATTTTATATCTCCAGCATGCCTGTAACTTCGCTGATGGCGGTCCGAGCAATCAGCCGCGCACCAAGCACAAGGACAGCCCCCTTGGGGACTGTCCTCATTTCGGGCAACAAGTTTGTGCGGTGTTATTGCGCAGGCGTCTGGGGTTCGGCCCCTTTAGCTCTGGTAGGCATGTCGCCGAAGTTGATGCCTTGCTCACGGAGTTTCGGGCGTTGCGCTTCCGCGTTCTCTTTCGCCGGTTTTGCGACCCACTGGCCATCCTGCTTAGCGGCCTGCCCATCTTTCACCACACTGTAATTGCCATCGCCGACCGGCAATACCTTGCCGATGCCCTGCGCGGTGAAAGAGAGATCTTTGCCGCGCACCATGACCATGAGGCGCGTGCCGGTGATGACAACAGTGCCCTTGAAACCGGTGTATTTCACCATTGCGCGCTGGGCTCCCGCGGCATTCGGACGGTTCGCATTTGCCGCCGCCTGACCCTGTGGCGCCGGCGGGGTGAAATCTTCTTTTGTCCCCGGCTCGCCGGTGACCGTCACGGTCGCGTCTTTGCTCACCGTCAGTGTGCCACTGCCGACGATGGTCACTGTGCCTTTCAGCACGAGTGCCTCAATCACCCCCGACCCTTTCGCGGTCATGGTGCCGGTACTGCCGGTAGCCGCCTTTGCCGCGAAGACGGCGGTCATGGAGGCCAGGAGCAGCCCCAGTAACATCATGAGCATCGTTGTGATTCGCATAGTCAGATCCTCCCCTTTGCGTCATCGGCGGGCACTCCCCGCTCGCATGCCATAGATACGTGCCAGCAGGCGGTGAAGTTGCAGAGTTCGCGCATAAAACATCGTCACCCCCACGAACCGCCACCGCTCAACGCACGAATCACCCCGTGCTTGTCGGGGACAAGCACGGGGTGATTCGTGCGTACAGGCCGCTTATGACTCGCAATGCGCCAAGGGCAGTACTTCCGCGAACGTGGTTATCCCCTCCAGGGCCTTGCGCAGGCCTTCGGAGGCCAGCGTGCGCATGCCGGTGGTATGACGCCGTAATTCCTCGCGCGACGCGCCCTGCAAGAAGGCGGCGCGGAATTCCGGGGTCATCTCCAGTACTTCATAGAGGCCGGTGCGTCCACGGAACCCCGTGTGGCCGCAGTCCGTACACCCGACGGCCTGGTACCCGACGGCATCGCCGGCCACCTGGATGCCCCAGCGTTGCCCGAGCGCATTGAGCCGCGACTGCATCTCCGCAGACAGCGGTTGCGCGTGTTTGCAGGTTGGGCAGAGCTTCCGCACTAAGCGCATCGACACCACACCCAGGACATGATTGGCGAGCAACGTGCGTATGGCGTCTTGCTGATCAACGGGAAAGACTTCAACAACGCGCAACAGCGTCTCGACGGCACTGTTGATATGCACCGGAGAGAGCACGAGGCGGCCATTGACTGCCAATTGCAGCGTCAGGTTAATGGTGTCCAGGTCGCGGAGCTCCCCCACTAGCACCGCATCGATGTCGTGTCGAAAAAAGGCGCGTAAAGCGGAGCCGAAATTGCGCGTCTTTTCGTTTAGTTCAACTTGCATCACCCCGGGGAGCTGATATTCGATCGGATCTTCTATGGTGACCACTTTTCGCGCGGGGCGCGCGATTTCTCCCAGCATTTTATAGAGCAGCGTTGTCTTTCCCGTGCCGGACGGCCCTGCGGTGAAGATGAGGCCGGACGGCTGTTGCAGCCACGCGCGGACACGGAGGAGATCGTCCGCATGGAAGTCCAATTGGTCGAGCGTCACGTTGCTGATGTCAGACGCCGAGTGCAGGCGAATCGTCACCGCCTCACCGAGGAAGGTGGACATGACGGAAATGCGCGCATCTTCCACGGTGTCGCCGATAGGCAGATGCAGGCTGGCATCGAGGTAGCCCCCGTTGCCGGGGTCGCCACTGGCCATGAGGCGGATACGCAGCACCAACGCTTCATAGACGCGCACCGGCAGGCGATGTATTTCATGTAACACGCCATCGATACGGAAACGGAGCAACCCACGCAGCTCGCCCCCGTCCTTCGTTACTTCGAGGTGGACATCGCTGCTGCGTTGCACACGCGCCAGCTTGATGATGCCGTGGAGCAACTGCACCACGCGGACTTCCCATTGATCGAGCGCGTCATCAACCACGCTGGGCATGTCCTCACCGGCGCGGTGGAGCTTTTCGGCAATGGCTGCAATCTCGCTTTCCAGCGCCGCAAGAGGCACCGCCGCCAACGCGACCGCCACCGGCCCACGGGCGAGATACGCATCCAGATCGCGGGCACGGAAGCGCCACTGCCGCCCCACCTTGCTACCCTTCACCTCACCGCGTTCCAACATGCGATACAGCGTCGTCTTGCTCACGCACAACTGCTCCGCCGCCGCTTCAAGGTCCAGCAGTTCGTCCCCGTCGAGAGATACGGTCACCGTCTCTGGGCCCTGTTTCACTGCAGTATTCATAGCACGACCTCCTGAAATGGGAATCACCGGTGATCTACGTCCACGATACTGCGCGAATTTTATGTCGTCAATAGCTATCGTGCCTACGCAAGAAGATTGGCGACTAACGGAGAAAAGGGGCGAGTAGAGGGCAATTGCGTGGTAAACGGCGTGGCCTGTGTATATGATGTAAGGCTACCCTTAGGGCTCAGCAAGAAATACGTGTCCATTTTGACTTGTTCGCTTGGCCGTGCTCTGCGTTGAGCGTTTTTCAAATATGACTTCATATGTGCGCAAACGCTCGCCTTGATCACGGCCAAGCGCCCGGCGTCAAAATTGGACACGTATTTCTTGCTGTGCCCTTACTCGGCATCGCGGAAGACCGCTTCGCTTGCCAGCACCGGCGCGTTGGCGCGGATGGCCAGGGCGATGCCGTCGCTGGGGCGACAATCCAGGCTGACTGTGCCTTCCGATCCTTGGAGGATAAGGCGAGCGTAGTAGGTGTCGTTGGATAGGTCATCGATGACGACGCGCAACACGCGCGCCTCCAGGCGTTCGATGAGGGAGAGCAGTAGCGTGTGCGTGAGCGGGCGGGGGGCTTCCTGGCCGTCGAGCGCGGCCTGGATGGCTACGGCTTCGCAGAGGCCGATGGTGATAGCGAGCGCGCGTTGCTGATGATCGCGCAGTACCAGCAGCGGGGCGCTATCATGCTCGTCTTGCTGGACAATGCCTTCGATGAAGATGGGATGCAGCTCTGTCATGGTGTATTATCATAACAGAAAACCCCAGGAGAGATGCATGCGGGCAGCCGTACATCGCGGCAGAAAAGACGGAGGGCCGGGCTGAGCAGCCCGACCCTCACAATGTATTTTCTTGGTGTGTGCCTTACCGGTCCGGGCGCAGTTCCTTTTCGACGTAGACAAGGAAGTCCTTGTTCGACGCCGTTTTGTTGATGCCGGTGAGTAAGAGCTCAGCGGCCTGCGCGGTTTCCAGCGAGTTGAGCACGCGGCGAAGCTGCCAGACACGGCGGAGTTCGTCCTCGGTGAAGAGGAGTTCTTCGCGGCGCGTGCCGGAGCGTTTGACATCGATGGCCGGGAAGATGCGCCGTTCCGAGAGGGCGCGATCGAGCACCAGTTCCATGTTGCCGGTAGCCTTGAACTCTTCGAAAAT
>DASXVL010000218.1:0-19531 GCA_036504255.1 Armatimonadota bacterium
CGCACGACAGGCGCGCCACAGCGGGCGCGCGCTACAGACGCTCAATCTGCACAGCAATGCTGTTGTTCCGCAGGGATGCGGAACAGAGCCACGCAGTGGCGGTAAGCCACTAGCCCGGGGTCGCACGAGGCGACCCCGGGAAGAGAGTCCCCCAGAATTCCGCGCCGACAGGACGTCGGCGCAACCATCGCAGGAAGCGCTCACCATCAAAACAACGCGTATGCGTTGTTCTACACCAAAGCCGCGTACTCGCGGAAGAGTTTCAGGTACAACTGATAATCCTGCAGCGATACGCCGGGGTGGGTCTGGTGATCGACGCTGATAATGTAGCCCCCCTGACGGGCCACGGGCAACACACGTTCGAACTCCGCGCGCATGGCCGCTTCCCCTTTATCCATTACCATCTTGTCGTAATGCCCGATGAAACGCAGGGACGGATGCTCGGCGCGTAAGCGCGCGATATCCACGCCGGCTTGTCGTTCAAGGGGCAAGATGCCGTCAATGCCCACCTCTTCACACCAATAGGCTAACTCGCTGACATCGCCGTCGGAATCGAGTAGCGTGTAGATGCCCCGCGCTTTCAACGCGGGGATGAGCTGGTGATAGTAGGGAGCCAAAAATTCATCGAACAGTGTTTTCGAGAGCATCGGACCAAGGTTATAGCTCATGTCCTCGGCAATAGTCACAAAGTCCGGAGTACAGAAGTCGGTGATGCGCTCCAGCAGTTGCAGATTCCACGCGCAGATATCTGCGTTCATTAGCTGGATGAGTTCCGGCTGATCATAGAAGGCGAGCAGGTGCCCTTCAATCCCCAACAGCAAGCGCGGGAACCAGAAAAACCCCACGATCGAACACCAGAGCACCACGTCACCGCCGGCCTGTTGCCGGGCAAGGGCCTGCCACCGCGCCGCATCAAGTTGCGCCGGCGCGAAGAGCGTCTCGCGCAGACGCAGGTACTCATCCATCGAACGCACGACGGGACCGCCGTGATAGGGCGGGGACGGCACGCGCGGTTCCAGCCATTCCTGGTGATAGACCTCCAGACCAAAATAGCGGTAGAGGTCATCACGCGCCGCCACCGCGCTCGGGAGGCCCTCGTCATGCCAACGCTGTTGCGTTTTATCCCACCAAATGGCCCATTCGACCAGCGGTAAGCGGTCGACAGGCTGAAACTGCATTAACGCATGAAAACGCTCTCGACTATTCATGGCCATTCTTTCTTGACAGCGCCGGTACGCGGCGGTAGCATTACGTCAATTATAGGCTTACCATGGCCTGAATTCTTGGACGATATTGCAAAGCAGCAAGGGAATTTTGCTTCCCGGCACGCATACTCGTTGGATGTATTATGACCTACGAAGATTTTATGCAATGTCGTACCCCGCTCGTGCGCTCCCATCTTCAGACGCTGGGATTTGCCGTCGAATACTTTCCGCATTATGTCAATCGCCAGCTCAACCTGCATTCGCCGGGCATTGTGCTCTTGAGTTTTATCATCAAAGGGCGTGGTCACCATATTTTGGGGGATGAGACCTACGAAGAGCATGGCGGCTCATTGGGCATCACGCACTACGGCCAATTCCACGATATCCTGACCGACGAGCATGGCATGGAGATCATGAATCTCTACCTGGACCTCGCGCATCATCCGCTGCCGAGCTTACCGCCGGAGTTGCAGACCGTCTTGCCGGATATCATCCCGTTACATCCGGCGTTCTGCCATCGTTTGAACCGCCTCGTACGCATCACCTTTCCGCACGACGAGGTGATCACGCCCGAACTGTATGCGCTCCACCGGGAGCTAAGCGCGTGTACAGCGGGCTATGAAACCGCCGCGCGCCTTCACCTGACGCTGCTGCTCATCGCCTGCTGCCGCCAGGTGCAGCGCTCCGGCGCGTTGCCGCTGCTCGCTGCGCTGCGGCCAGGCGATGCGCGGGTGGAGCGGATTCGTCGGTACCTGGACCGGCATTTTGCCGAGGAGCATTCGCTCAGCACGCTCGCCGCACGGGAAGCGCTCACGCCATTTGTGCTCTGCCGGGCGTTCAAGGCCTATACGGGCATCACCCTCATCGATTACCTGACTCAGCGCAGAGTCCAGGAGGCCATGCTCCGCCTGCGTACCGGCACGGAGAAGGTCTCCGCCATCGCGCTGGCCTGCGGTTTCAACGACCTGTCACATTTCAATCATAAATTTCGCGCCATCATCGGCCAGACACCGACGGTATACCGGCAGCGTCGCCTCGGGTGATGGCAGCGCCAATGCCTTACTTAGCAGGGAAGCGCGGCATAAGAGAGGAACTATCATCTCTATCAAGCGCAACAGCGACGTGACGCACACGCTGTCGGCAATGCGACAAAGTAACCCCCTACCGGGAGGATGGCACGGGAATGTCACACCCTATTATCTTATCGGCCCTGTATCCTGAGATGGAAGAGGCCACCATCGGACGCTGGCTCGTCGCGGAGGGCGCCGCGGTCACCGCCGGGCAACCCATCGCCGACTTGATCACGGATAAAGTCGCCTACGAATATCAGAGCCCCGAAGCGGGAATCCTCTTGGTGCGATTCCCGACAGAGAAAAGCGTGATCCCCGTGGGTACCACGCTGGCGGTGGTCGGCGAGCCCGGGGAAGTGGTGGAGAACATGGAGGAGATCATGGCGGCAAACCGCCGGCTGGCCGCGGCGCGCGACGCCAGCCTCTCCGCGATGCTCGACGCCACGGCAACCCAGGTGAGCACGACAACGCCCGCGCCGTCGCGCAGCGTGCGCGCCACGCCCGCCGCCCGCCGGCTGGCCCGCGAACGCGGCGTCGATCTGGCGACATTGCCGGGCACGGGGCCGGACGGGATGATTACCGTGGATGATATCCCTTAAAGGAGCGATGATGCGGAGTCTGCGCTGGAAGAATATTGGCTACCTGTCCGTCTGCCTGCTGCTGTTGTGGCTCACACTGGTGGGACACGCGGACGAGATCACCAACCAAATCGATTATCGTCTCGGCCTCTATCCTGACTTCGCGACGAATCTGCGTGTCGAATATATCGGCCATCGCATCGCGCTCGCCGCGGGACTCACCAATAACACCTTCAAAGTCTATAACGATAAAGCGCTCAATGCGATGGCGCTGCCCGATGGACGGGTGTACATCACCAGCAAAATGGCCACGCTGGTCACCGACGACGAGTTGGCTTTCGTTATCGGCCACGAACTGACGCATGTTAAGGAAAAGCATGCCCAGCGCCAGTCGGAGCGTGCGACCGGCGGGGCCATTCTCGGCGCCATCCTGGGCGGTGTGCTGGGCGGGAGCGCGAGCGACATCCGCATGGGCGCGAATATCCTCGGCGGCCTCACCGCCAGCCACTATAGCCAGCAAGACGAGTACAAAGCGGACGCCGGTGGAGTGCGCTTGATGACGCAAGCCGGCTATGACCCGAAACGCGCCGCGGACGCCATGCAGCGTCTCATCGATCTCTACGGGCGCGGCGATGCCAAAACGCCCGTCCTCGGTTGGTTCGCCTCGCATCCTGACACCAAAAATCGCCAGGATCGTCTCCGAACAACCGCCACCGAGCTCGAACAACATCCACTGCCCAAAATACCCGAGCCGATAGGGATCGAGCTCACGCTGGACCGTTCTGCGGAACACGCGCGCGCTTGGGCGCACACTTACCTTGCCATTCTGCTGGCGGATAGTGGCGCGGGACGCGCCGAAGTCCTCTCCTCGCCGGATTATCCCATTCATCGCATGATCACTCCTCCGGCGGAACCGCCGCGCGATGAACGAAAGAATGACAAAGACAAAAACGAGGACAGCAAACCGCTGCCGGCGGTGACCGTGTTCATCCCCGACTTGCCGGTGGCATACCGTGTCACGCTCGCGCTCCACGAGGTGCCGGCCGGGCGGGCGGCAACCATTGCCGACGGTCGGGGTACCGCCGTTGAGGCCAGATTGCACTGGACACAACTGTCGAGTGGTTTCTCCGGTGACTGCATCGCCAGCGCGCAGCGACGTGAGCGCACGCCCTGGATCGCGCAAGAGCAGCTACAGGACCCGGACAAGCTCTACGAACTCGCCACCGGCAAAGAGGACAACGTCGAGGGCACGTTGGAAGCGAAAGCCATCCGCCGCGCCAGCATGGCCTTTGCGGAGATCCTCGAAGCCAACGGTCCGGTCGACCATAGCGCGCCGGTGACCATCACGCTCAGCAATACGGAAAAAATCCGCCCCGGCGACTATGTCGAGGTGGTGCGCGGCAACCTGGTCGTTGCGGAAGTCTGCGTCGAACAGGTAAACGGCAAGCGCGAGGTGAGCGGTGTCGTGCTCTGGGGCACGCACAACTGGATGAAAAAAGATCGCTTTATCCATGAAACGGAATAACTCGATGACGACTTCGCCAAACCAGACACCCCATCGCTGTGCGACCTGTGGGACGGAATACCCAGCAACGATACTCGTCTGCCCCGAGTGCCGAACGCTGCTGGTGCAGCCCGGCGCACGTCCACGCACGCCTGCCTGGGTTATTGTGTTACTGTCGCTCATTATCGTCGCGCTGCTCGTCTATATTCTCGTGCTTTCTCGGCAAATCATGTTCGAGCACCGCTTCTAATCGCTTGCCACGCTTCATGCTTTCCCGGTATCCTAATACCAGTTCTGTCGCCTTGAACCCTTAGAGCATCAAGTCCCCTCTCCTCGGGGAGAGGGGTTGGGGTGAGGGTCGATTGCAGCACAGCTTCTTAGAAAAATCGTACCGAAACCGAGGAGTTTCTCATGGCCGTTGTTCGCCCATTCCACGCGTTACGCTATAATGTCGAGCGCTATCCGGATCTGTCCACCGTGCTCGCCCCGCCGTATGACATCATCAACGCGAACGAGCAGGCGGCGTTATATGCGCGCGACCCCCATAACGTCATTCGCCTGGAATACGGCCAGCAATCACCGGCGGACACCGAGAGCGACAACCGCTATACGCGGGCACGCGCCACCTTGGACGCCTGGCTGGAAGAGCAGACGCTGGTGATGGAAGGGCAACCGGCCTTCTACCCGCATCAGCAGCGCTACGCTTGGGCCGGGCAATCCTACACGCGCAGCGGCTTTTTTGCCGCGGTGGAGTTGCAACCGTTCGACCAGGGCGACGTGCTGCCGCATGAGTGGACGCTGAAAGGGCCGAAGGTGGACCGGCTGCAGTTGATGCACACCTGCCTCGCCAGCTTCAGCCCGGTCTTCGGCCTCTACGACGGGCGCAAGAGCGAGCTGGGCGAGCTGCTGGCCCGCGCGAGCGCTGCCGCGCCGCTCGCCACCGCCATCGGCCATGGCTTCGATGAAACCTTGTGGCGTACCGAGGACACCGGCATTCGCGACGCCATCGCCACCGGGCTGCGCGAACGGCAAATTCTCATTGCCGACGGCCACCACCGCTACGAAACGATGCTGGCCCTGCGCGATATGCTGCGCGCGGAATACCCCGATGCGCCGGCCACCGCCGCCTTCAACTACGTCTTCATGCTGCTGGTGGACCTGAACGACCCGGGCCTGCTCGTGCTGCCCACGCACCGCCTGCTACTGCTCACCCCGGAGATGCGCGCCGCGTTTTCCCGCATCGCGGGCGATAATTTCCGCCTGGAGAAGATCAATGTCCCCGCGCCGGATGCGGTCACCGAGCTCCTCGACGCGCACCGCAACGAACACGCCTTCGTCTGGTACGCCGACGGCGAGTACACGCTGCTCACCAGCGCGAAAACGACGCGCGAGAACCTGCCCATCATCGACGTAGTGGCGCTGCAGGAACGCATCATCGCCCCGCTCCTCGCCCTCGACCCCGCCGGTGAAGCGACGGTGGAGCGCAACGTGCGCTACACCGTGAAGCCGACGGACGCCGTCGCGCGCGTAGATAGCGGAGAAATCGCTGCCGCGCTCTTCCTCAACCCCACCCCCGTCGATGAAGTGCTCACCCTCGCCGCCCACGGCATCCGCATGCCGCAGAAATCCACCTACTTCTATCCCAAAGTCCCCACCGGCCTGGTCATGCACAACCTGCGCCCGAAGGTGAGCGTCGGGTAAGATATATTTGATGAGATTGGCCTATGAAACGCGAAATAGAGACAGTAGGTGAGTATCTCTACTGGTCATATGCCAATTTGGCTATGGCCCATGCCGCGCTGTCGCATGAGGTAGAAAAGTACGGCAGACTTCACTACACCATTAGAACAAAATTATATAACGGTCTATGCAATGGCACTATGCGGGTCGGCCCACTTGCAGATGATGAACGCCTTAAATTGGTAATACCTCAAGCCTGCAGCTATTGTGGAAGCCGTCAGCATTTGGCGGTTGATCATTTGATACCACGCAAGCATGGCGGGGAAGACCGTGGGGATAACCTAGTGTGGGCATGTAGAACCTGCAACTCATCGAAAGGTGCATCAGATGTTTTAGAATGGCTTGGGGGAAAAGGGATATTTCCCCCCGTGTTGCTACTTAGACGCTACCTCAAAATAGTTATCGACTATTGTATCGTCAATGAGATTATGGGTCATTTGATTGCTGATGTTCCTCTACTGCCGTTTTCGCTACTTGCGATTCCGCATAATTATCCGCCCCCTCGTGAATTATGTTTATGGATTATCCCGTTGCACGAGTAAAACCATATTGAGAGGCATCGACGAAGCCGATGGCCATCACGACCGCTACCACAATATACCTCGTGTTATGAAACCTCTTCGGCTATACTGCCAAGCGTTTCATCGGATACAATATCTCTACCCAGACTGGGTCGCGCGAGGGGGACGCCATGCAGATCGACTTGCACTACGGGAAGACCGGCTTGCCGCTTGAGCTGCCGGACGAGTGGGACGTGACCGTCTTTCGCAAAACGGCCATGCCTGTCCTCGATGACCCACAGGCGGCGTTGCAGCGCGCCGTGCGGGAACCCATCGGGGGTGAGCCGCTCAGTGTCGCCGCCGCACGCGCGCGCACGGCCTGCATTCTCATCTGCGACGTCACCCGCCCTGTACCGAATGGCACGCTGCTGCCGATCTTGGTGCGCACCCTCTTGGCTGCCGGGATCGCCGCCGAGCAGATCACCATTCTGGTGGCCACCGGATTCCACCGGCCCAATGAGGGGGAGGAATTACGCGAGGTCGTGGGCGATGATTGGGTGCTGGCGACCGTGCCGGTGTGTAATCACTTCGCCCGCAATGACGAGGACCACCGCCTGCTGGGCGTCACGCAACGCGGGACCCCCGCCAAGCTGGATCGCCGTTTCGTCGATGCCGATCTGCGTATCGTCGTCGGCCTGGTCGAGCCGCATTTCATGGCCGGGTATTCCGGGGGACGCAAGCTCATCACGCCGGGGATTGCCCACGCCGACACCATTGCCTCCGTGCACAGCGCCGCCTTCCTGGAACACCCCTGCGCCGCGAACTGCCGCTTGCAGGGCAATCCCTTACATGACACGCAACTGGAGATCGCGCGCATGGTGGGGCCGGTGTATGCGGTGAATACCGTGCTCGATGAAGCACGCCGCATCTCCTACCTCTCCTACGGTGAACTGGAAGCCAGTCACCAGGCGGCCATTGAGTTCCTCACGCCGTATGCCACCTTTCCCATTGAGACGACGTTTTCCACGGTCATCACCACCGGGGCCGGGTATCCGCTGGATAAAACCTACTACCAGACTGTCAAAGGCATTGTCAGCGCACATGAGTTGCTGACCCCCGGCGGCATGTTATTTATTGCCTCGGAATGCTCGGAGGGGCTCGGCTCGCCTGAGTTTATCAGTGCGCAAGAGCAGTTACTACGTTTGGGCTCCGAGGACTTCCTGGCCATGATCGTAGCACAAACACGCGCCAACATCGACGAGTGGCAAACCGAAATGCTCATCAAAGCGCTACACCGTGGCACGCTCTGCCTGTATTCGACCGGATTAACCGCGGAGGAACAGCGACTGACGGGTGTCACCTGTGTCCCATCATTGGCCGATGCGGTGCGGCAGCGCGTCGCGGCAACCGGGAATCGCCGCATCGCCGTCATTCCCGAAGGGCCATATTTGATTCCGCTTGCCCTGCAGGCGGCGCAGTTAGCGTATGGCGTATAGCGTTTAGCGTATAGGGGACGGGGGTACGCGGAATTTTCAGACGCTAAATGTAGCGGGTTGTCACTTCGTACCTTATCTTGGTCTCCGTAGCGCGCGCCCGCTGTGGCGCGCCTGTCTTGCCTGCTGAGCCGTGCCCGCGAGAGCGCCGGAGCGTTCCCAACTTGGCACCCTGATCTCTTTCCGCCGCACGGATACGGTCGCACGACAGGCGCGCCACAGCGGGCGCGCGCTACAGACGCTCAATCGGCACAGCGAGGTAGAATGTGACGCCCCACTTCATTTAGCGTATAGGGAGCGGTAGTACGCCGGGATTCACAGACGCTAAACGCTAAACGCTATACGCTTGTTATGTTCCAAGCGTGCGCGCCGCCTTCATCAGGGCGTAGACACCGTTGCTGGCGGCAACCACCAGGCACTCGATGGTGAGTAACTTGCGGGAGGACGCGTCGAAGAGGATGACGCCGGACGCGGGGAATTCGTCGTCGCCGTGCCAAAGGCCGTAGGTGACCGGCAGTCGCGGGAGGATGGGGAGCGTGACGCTGACATCGGCAACCGTGGCCGGTGTGCCGCCCAGGGTCATGGCGGCGGCCAGTAGCAGGGGGCCCTGGCCATCAAATGTTTTCATCAGCGGGCGGAGGGCGCGTTTGCTGAAGGGCTCGTCATAGGTGGCTGCGCCGGGAATCTCCCGAAAAGCGATCAGCGTTCCGCTCGGGTGTTGCCCGTTAGCGTAGAGAACGTAATTGAGGAGCAAGACCTGCACCGCCAGCGGCGCCTCTTCCCCGGTGACGGCATGCCGCACCGCCGCGCTCGGCCAGTGGATCAGGTAGGGCTGCTGGAGATACGCGAGACGCAGGCTCGCCTGTGCCGCCAGATAGTCGGCCCCGCATAAGTGCGCGCACACGGCCGGATCAGCGAGGGCAAATGCCTGCGCCGCGTGCGTATATGCGGTGTGATAACCTTGTTGAATGGTTGATTCCATGATGGCGCCTCATTGCAATAGTAGACGAAATAGGGACAATCCTCCACGCCTTCTCACCCTCCTGGCGAAGGCCCCCCAGTTATTCCCCACCCGTCCGGATGGATTCGGCGAGCAGGTCGGCGACGTGCTTTACCTGGATTTCCGGGGCTTGTTGATCGAGGCCGCCGCGGAGTTGCATCATGCACGCGGGGCAGGCGACGGCGACGATGTCGGCGCCGGTATCCTTAATATGCTGAATTTTTTGCGCCAGGATGGGACGGGCGAGATCGGCGTAGGTCATGCCGAAGGCGCCTGCCATGCCGCAACATTTGGCGCAGTCGCGCATCTCCACCAGCGCATAGCCGTCGGCGGCGGCCAGCAGTTGGCGTGGCTGCGCCGTGACGTGCAGGCCCCGGTTCAGGTGGCAGGAGTCATGATAGGTCACTTTCGTCGCGCCCGGCGTCGCGTCCAACATCCCGCGTTGCGCGTAGGCCTCCGCCACGAAACCGCAGAACTCCCGCACGCGCCCGGCGAGGGCACGCGCGCGCGCGGCCCATTCGGGTTCTGCGGCGAGCAGATGGGCGTAGTCGAGCCAGGTCTCGGTGCAGGTAGGACAGGCGCAGAGCAGGACGTCGGCATTCTCACGTTCGAAGACTTCGATGTTGTGCTTGGCCATCACCACCGCGGTCGCCTGATCCCCGAGACCGGCGACGGGCTTGCCACAGCAGCCCTGTGCTAGCGGGAAGCTGACGGTCATGCCGAGATGCTGCAGGACAGTGACGACCGACTCGCCCGTCTCCGGATAGACGAAATCAAAAGTGCACCCGCTGAAGAACGCGACGCGCGTACTCGGCGGCGCCGGCGGCGTCATGCGCTTGGCGAGCCGGTCGCGGAGCGGGACGGCGGCAATGGCGGGCAGACTGCGCTCCTTGGTGAAATTGGCGAGAAAGAGCGGTAAATGCCGGATGAGCGCGCCGGACTGGAACGGCTTCTGCGCGAGCGATGCACAGCGCAATAGGGTATGGAACACCTTCCGGTTGGAAATGACCTGTTCAAAAAAGGCCCTGGTCGGCAGCGGCAGCCCATGTTCGCTGACCATCTTTGCGCGCAACGCCGCAATGAGTTGCGGGATGTCGATCATGCCAGGGCAGACTTCCGTGCAGCGCCGGCAGCCGGTGCAGAGGCCGCTGAACTGGCTGAAGTCATGCATGCCGTGCAGGAACGCGGTCAGAATGGCGCCGATGCCCCCGGTATAGATATGGCCGTAGACATGGCCGCCGACAAGGGTGTAGACAGGGCAGACATTCAGGCAGGAGCCGCAGCGGACGCATTGATAGACCTGCTGGAACGTCTCGTCTTGCGCGATCTGCTTACGCCCGCCGTCGAGCAGGATGATGTGCAGCTCCTTCTGTTCCTCGACCCACCGGCCATCCCGCTCCACCAGCGTCGGAATCGACCCGGCAAGCATCGTCAGGTAGCTGGTCATCAGTTGACCGGTCGCGCTGCGCGGCAGCAGGCGCATGATGGGCACGGCGTCGCGCAGGGTGCGCACGAGCTTCTCATACCCGATAATGACCACGTGAATGGGCGGCAGCGTGCTGACCAGGCGGCCATTTCCTTCATTGGTAAAGAGCCCGATGGCGCCATTTTCCGCCACGCCGAAATTCGCGCCGGTAATGCCGAGATCCGCCTGCAGAAATTCTTCACGCAAGGTGGCGCGCGCCTGCTGCACCATGGACGGGATGTCGGGGTCAACGTCGTGCCCCAACTCGGTCGTCATATAGTCGGCGACTTGCCGGCGGTTGAGGTGAATGGCAGGCAGCACCATATGCGAAGGGCGCTGCCCGGCGAGCGCGATAATCCATTCGCCGAGATCGGTCTCCTTCACGTGCATACCGGCCGCTTCCAAGGCGCGATTCAACTGGATCTCTTCCGTGGCCATCGATTTCGACTTCACGATCCGTTTGACGTGTTTCTCCCGGCACAACTGCAGCAGGTACGCGGTGATGGCGTCGCCGTCGTGCGCGCGGAAGACGGTCGACCCGCGTTTCGTCGCTTCCGCAACGAAGGTGTCCGCGATGGCGTCAATGTCCGTAACCGCCGCCTGTTTCACGTCGCGCAGCTGGGCGCGCAGCGCCGCAACGTCCGGCACATTGGCAAAGGCTTTTTCGCGGGAGGTCGGGTAGGCTTCGGCAAAACGTCCCAGCGCGTCGCGCAACACGTCGTTGGCGAGCTTCTCGCGAATCTCCCGGCGGATGTTGCGGGCCTTCTTCTTATCAGTGGCCATTACTCGTCTCCCCCAACACACGTGTCAGCGACCGCGAGAATCACCAGCCGACTCGGGCCATGCACGCCAATGGTGAGCACGCGTTCGATATCCGCCGTGCGGCTCGGGCCGGTGATGAACGTCAGGCAGCCGCGATCAAAGGTCGGCGCAATGGCGTCGATCGCCTCGGCCATGCCCGCCAGCACGTGGCTCCGGCGCAGCAACGCCAGATGCACGGGGGGAAGGCTGGACGCCAGCCGGCTCTCCGCGGAGGTCGCCAGCAGCAAGACGCTGCCGGTCTCGGCCACGCCGAACTCCACGCCGGTGATGCCGAGGTCCGCCGTGGGCGCGTGCGCCGCGATCTCAGCCGCGGTACGGGAGACCGGAATTTGCTCGTCCAAGAAAAGCGTGTCGAGTTGCAACTGCGCATACAGCGGGCACGGCGCCGCGAGCACCCGGCGCACCGGTATCTCGGCGATAAGACGCCGAACCAGCGCCTGTGCCTCGGCCAGCGATGCCACGCAATGCACCTCGGCCGCCGCCAGCCGCGCGCATGCCGCGAATTCCTCGAACAGCTCGCTCCCCGAGCGGTCGTCCGAAATCAGCGGTATCCCCTGCTGCGAAAATGTCATGCCACTTCCTCGTTGATTCCAAATTTCATAACAGCCAAGAGCCCGGGCAAATAGTAACGCGTTAAATAATACCACACTGGCACGGGCTTGATGCGCTTCACGCGGTGGAAGTCCCGCACCGGATGATCCGGTTGCGCGCTGGCAGAAAACGGGAGATTGCCTTTTGCGGATAGTCACGGTTTGGCACAGGGCTGGGGAAAGAGCTCGTAGCGGGCGCGCGCTACACCGAAGAGAAGGGGTTCGCAGGGGGGAGTGACGAAAGGAGTGTTTCTCGCCACCGTCGAAAGTACAGCAAACGGTGTTTGCCCGGCTGCCGGAGAAACACCTCTTCGGAACGAGCCGGCGTGCCAACGCTGCCGACGACGTCCCGAGATTTTATTGCGCAAGGGAGCCCTCATGCCTGAACGACGCATACAACTACCGGCGGGCGACATGCCGACAGCCTGGTACAATATTATGGCGGATATGCCCAACCCACCCGCGCCGTATTTGCACCCGGCAACGCAACAACCGCTAAAACCTGATGATCTCGCCCCCATCTTCCCGATGGCGCTGATCGAACAGGAAGTCTCCACGCAACGGTGGATTGATATTCCGGGCGATGTTATCGATGCCTTACAGCAGTTCCGCCCCAGCCCGCTGCACCGCGCGCTACGCCTGGAGCAAGCGCTGGGAACGACGGCGCGCATCTACTATAAGTATGAAGGGGTCAGCCCGGCTGGAAGCCATAAGCCGAATACCGCCATTCCGCAAGCCTGGTATAACAAGCAAGCGGGCGTAAAGCGGCTCTCCACCGAAACCGGCGCCGGGCAGTGGGGCTGTGCCCTCTCGCTGGCCTGCGAGTGGTTCGACCTGGAATGCACCGTGTACATGGTAAAAGTGAGCTATGGCCAAAAGCCCTATCGCCGCACGATGATGCGCTTATGGGGATCAGACGTCATCGCCTCGCCGAGTGACCGCACACACGCCGGCCGTGACATCCTCGCGCAGAACCCCGAATCGCTGGGCAGTCTCGGCATCGCCATCTCGGAAGCGGTTGAAGACGCGGCAACGCGTACCGACACGAACTACGCCCTGGGTTCCGTACTCAATCACGTTTTGATGCACCAGACGATTATCGGTTTGGAGGCCCAGCAGCAACTTGCGTCCGTTGGCGACTACCCTGATGTCGTTATCGGCTGCTGTGGCGGGGGCTCCAACTTCGGCGGCATCGCCTTCCCCTTCCTTGGCGAAAAACTGCGCGGGGAAGCCAAAAAGAACACCCGCTTTGTCGGTGTGGAGCCAGCCGCCTGTCCCTCGCTCACCCGCGGCGAATACCGCTACGATTACGGCGATGTAGCGAAGTTCACCCCGCTGGCCAAAATGTACACCCTCGGACATAACTTCATGCCTGCCGGCATCCACGCCGGAGGTCTGCGCTACCATGGTATGTCGGCGTTAGTCAGCCAATTCGCCCATGAGGGGTACATCGAGCCGATCGCCTACACGCAGAATGCCTGCTTCAGCGCTGCCGACCTCTTCGCGAAAACGGAAGGTATCGTCCCTGCGCCGGAGAGTAGTCATGCGATTCGCGCCGCCATCGACGAAGCGTTGAAAGCCAAAGAAGAAGGCCGTGAGACGACGATCCTCTTCTGTCTCTCAGGACATGGATTTCTCGATCTCGCATCCTACGAGAGCTATCTCGACGGTCAGCTCGTGGATTTCGCCCTGGCGGAAGATTCACTCTGCGCCTCACTTGCCGAGCTACCGGTCATCGCGGAGCCGACCGCGTAGCTCACCAAAATTTGTCTGCCCGCGGGAGATCTTCGTATCCTCGCGGGCGGACGAATCCGTTTACGTCGTCAGACAGGGTTTGCCGGCGGAGGCACGAATACAAAAGAAACGCGATACCCAGGAAGGATTGATGTCATGCCCACACAAGCGGTGCAAGTGATGGACGCCATTGGCTTACATGCGACGCCACTTGCGCAATTCGTGGCAAAAGCGCGCTCCTTCCCGGACACGACAATTTCCGTGCGCTGCGGAACGCGCGAAGCGGATGGCAAGAGTCTCATCCGTATGCTGGCCTTGGAAGCGCTGCAAGGCACAACCATAGAAATCACAACCAGCGGCGCATGCGCGGATGAAGCGCTACAGGTACTGGTCGCATTAGTCGCAGGCCAATGCTCGCCGTAAAAATCCTGACCGCTGCATGAAACTTTTTCTTCACTTTTTTCCACTAACCTATTTTACAGGACGGCGTTCGGCGATAACTGGTATAATCGCTAGCGGTAATGGGAACGCTACCATATAAAGGACGTGACGAAGGTGGATGAACAAGAACTACGTCTATTACTGCAGGGTATCCGTACCGGAGCATGCAGTGAAGACGACGTTATTAGCAAATTAAAGGCCTTACCCTTCGAGGATATGGGCTTCGCCAAGTTGGACCACCATCGCCATCTCCGCACCGGCTTTCCCGAAGTCATCTTCGGACAAGGAAAGACTTCGGAACAAGTCGCGCAAATCTTTGCCCGGTTGCATGAGCATCATTCGGTGGTTATGGCCACGCGCGTCACGCCCGAACATGCCGCCGCCGTTGCAACCGTTGTGCCCGATTGCGCGTATTATCCAGAGGCGCGTCTTATCACCTGGCACCGGGATGGACGCCAATGGCGCCACACGGGTACACCGTATATCGCTATCGTTAGTGCCGGCACGACGGATATCCCAGTTGCCGAAGAGGCGGCGCTCACCGCAGAGACCAGCGGTTGGCCTGTTGACCGGCTGTATGACGTGGGGGTCGCCGGCATCCACCGTTTACTCGCACACGGCGAGCGTATCATGCGGGCAAAAGTCATTGTAGTCGTGGCTGGCATGGAGGGTGCCCTCGCCAGTGTCGTCGGCGGGCTCGTGCAAGCGCCCGTCATCGCCGTTCCCACCAGCGTGGGGTACGGCGCGAGCTTCGGAGGGTTAAGTGCGTTGCTCTCCATGCTCAATAGTTGCGCCAGTGGCGTGGCCGTGGTCAATATTGACAACGGCTATGGCGCGGGATATTACGCCGCAGTCCTCGCTGAGATGGCCCATACGCACTCTCGGGTCGTTTCGCTCGGCGAGTAACCAAGATGGTATCTTTCCGTGAAATATCAGAGGACTCACCTGTTTGTTGCTGTACCATTAAGCCCTAAGGAGAGGACGACATGAGCAACGTTTCCAAAAACACGTCCAAGCCAGAATCGCTGGACGCGTGTGCCCAATTACCCCAATGGGCCATCCCCATTACCAAAGTCAGTGATACGATTTATCCGTTCTTCCTGATTATTGCAACCCTATGTTTCGTGCTGGTCGCCGCCTTTATTGCGATTAAGCACGCCGAACTGTCCTGGCTGATCAATGTGATCGCTTTCTTCGGTTTCTTCTATTCCATCGGTATTCTGGCCATGCTCGTGGCCAACTACAACTCCCTGGTGGCCGCCTGGGTTGGTATCGTATTGGGCGTCATTCTCTACTTCACCCAATACTTCGTCTCCCTCCTGGCGCATCACGTCTCACTGCCACTGAATAGCCCGTCGGTTACGAATTTAACGTCCTACTGTGGACAACTGGGCATTTATACGATTACCATCGCCATTTTGAGCCTGGTCGTCATTGCCGTGCGTCGCTTTATGTTCCATGAAGCGACGCAACGCGCCATACGCTATCAGTACATGGACCCCACGGCGAAAAATACGGAAAAGCCCGGTCTGGTACCGAAATGCTGGCAGATGTCCCGCTGCCGCCCCAGCGTGCGCGCCACCTGCCCGAATTACATCGATCACATTACCTGCTGGAAGCGTCGCAGCGGTTGCTTCTGCGACCGTGATCTCGCCAACTTCCTGATCGGCTCTGTTGGGCGCGGCGAAGCGCAGGAAGTCATCGAAATGCAGGTCGCGGCTGGCGGCCCCGGCACAGTGCATAACGCGGCGAAAGCCGCGGTGCACGAACGCATGGCCAATAAATCGAACCGCCGTCCCTGGAGGGCGCAAAAGCGCTTATGCCATAACTGCCCGCTTTTTGTCGAGCACCAGGAGTACAAGTACAAAAACTTTAGCTGGGTTCGCTTTGCGGTGACCATCGCCATCGTCGGAACCGCCTATCATTACTTTGATCTGGGCTACCATATAGGCTTCAGCTTTTTGGAGAACCTCCTCATTACCCAATTACACGTGCCGGGCATCACGCAGGCGACGTCAATTGCCTCCAATAGCGCCTTCGAGTATTTCCTGCTGGGCGTGCTTTCCCTCTCGTTGTTAAGCCATGTCATCGGTTTCATGGATAAGTTCTTTTTGAAGTGGAAGCTGTAGTAGTTCCTTACCAGCCATATTCGGCACAGCTTGTGTCGAATATGGCTGGTAAGGAACGTATAAAAACCAAGAATCGAACTCGGCCCACATCCGCAGGTACCTACCAGGAAGACGAGCGTTGTGCAGAGAGTAATGGTAACTTTTTGGTTCCGGCTAGGCCGGGTTAGGGTTTGAGCGCATCCCCCTGGTGGTAAAAAACGACAGGAGTGGTTCGCCACTCCTGTCGTGCTGTTCTCCCCCGGTCCGACACCCACTTTATAGTCGGAAGGGGTCTACCTGTGCCTGCATGTACCATATTCCGCCGTCTCGCCTTATTGGCCGGCGTGCTCTGCTTTCTCGCCCCGCTCCACGCGCAGTTCTTCACCGACGTGACAGCGCAGGATCAAGATCGCGGCACGCTCGAGGATGTTGCCGCCAGCCAACTCATGGAAGGTTTCCGTGATGGCAGCTTCCACCCGAACCAACCCGTGTGCCGTGCCGACAGCGTCATGGTCTTGGCACGTCTCTTGAACCTCTCGCTCAAAGGCTTCATGGTGCTACCCGGTACGCCGGCGTTGGCGACGTTGCAAGGTATCCCCACGACGCACTGGGTCTACCCGGCGGCGCGTTTCCTCGCTGAACACGGGATGCTCAGTGGCGCTGAGGCCGTGGGCGGGCTCTCCGTCCCACTCACGCGCGGCGAATTCCTCGCCGCGCTCTCGCCCTTGCTCCACGCCGGGGTCCCGCAACGTCCGGAAATTATCGCCGGCGAGCTCACGGAGAATCTGCTCCTGCCGGATGGCTGGCCGGGTCACCTCCAGGCGACAATCACCCGGCGTGAGCTCGCACGGATAATGAACGATCTCCTGTTTTATCTCACGCAGCATGCCGTCACCGAGGGAACCATTACCGCCTTTGAAACAGACGCCAACGGCACGCGTTGGGTACATCTGATGACCACCATCGGTGAAGCGCGTCTCTGTATGCCGGTGCGCAGCGTCCTCATCAACAACGGGACCGAGAACACCTTGTCCGAAGGGGCAAAGGTACGCACCGTGAGCGACGCCGTTCCTGGTATGCATGGCAACGCTTTTTTTCGTGTACGTGAAGTCACGGTCATGCCGGTAACAGCACAGCGTTAAGCATGCCGGGGTTTCGGCGAGACCCAAAGACCCTGACCGGGGGACAAAGCCACTGTGAACGGGGCGTATGCCCGCCATACAACTGAAATGACGGCGCCCGGCCGTAAAGCCGGGCGCCGTCAACGGTTTAACTAGCAGCGGTTCAACCTTAACGGCTGATGGCTGCCTCGCCGTCACCTTCCGCGTTGACTTCTCCGCGCTTGGAGAAGAGAATCGCGCCGATGAGCACGATCAACGACACGGCCACGACCACCCACTTCCAGGGAGTCCCCTGCAGCACGACAGTGCTCGGGGCGATCAAGATGGCGACCAAGTTCATTACCTTGATCATCGGGTTGAGCGCCGGGCCGGCAGTGTCCTTCAGCGGATCACCGACAGTGTCGCCGATGACGCCAGCCTTATGCGCTTCCGAGCCCTTGCCGCCAAGGAAGCCGTCTTCGATCTTCTTCTTGGCATTGTCCCACGCGCCACCGGTGTTACTCATGAACACTGCCATGAGCTGACCGACGAGAATGGCGCCGGCGAGGAAGCCACCCAGCGCATACGCGCCAAGCCAGAAGCCGACGAGGATCGGGGAGAACACGGCAAGCAGACCAGGGCCGAGCAGTTCTTTCTGCGCGGCAGCGGTAGAGATCGCGACGCACCGGGCGTAGTCAGGCTTGCCCACTTCGCCAACACCGGTGTACTCCCAGATGCCCGGGATGGTGCGGAATTGACGGCGCACTTCTTCAACTAACTGCACCGCAGCGCGGGAGACCGCGCGAATGGCGAAGCTGGAGAAGAGGAACGGAATCGCGCCACCGATCAAGAGACCGATGAACACGTCCGGCAGGTTCACCTGGATGTTTTTCACCAGGATGCTCGGATCCTTCACCGCGACGGTGTCCAGGAAGGAGCGGTACAAGGCGACGGCGGCAATCACGGCCGTGGCGATGGCAAAGCCCTTCGTCAACGCCTTCGTGGTGTTGCCCACCATGTCGAGTCGCGCCACGATGTTATGCGCGGCTTTGTTCTCGGTGCCGTCAGCATTCTTCAACGCGCCGGACATCTCGAAGATGCCGTTCGCATTGTCGGAAATCGGACCATAGGTATCCATGGCCAACACATACCCGGTGGTGGCCAGCAGGCCAAGACCGGCCAACGCGATGGCGTAGGCAGCCATGGCCGGTTCCGGAAAGAGCATGAAGGCGCCGTAAATGGTCGCGGCGATGGCCACGATACCCCAAACGGAGGACTCCAACCCTTCGGAAAGACCAGCGAGAATCAGCGTAGCCGCACCGGTCTTCGCCGAAGAGGCGATTTCCGTTACCGGCTTCTTATCATCGGCAGTGAAGTATTCGGTGATCTTGCCAATAACTTGCGTCAAGATAATCCCGAAGAAGGTGGCCAAAAACGCCATCCACCAGAATCCGCTCTTGAGACTATTCTTCAGCGTGATGTTCGTCTTCACGCTGCTGAGCAACGCGTTGATCTGGCTTGGGCTCTGCCCGGCGAGGGCAGGCCGCAGCTTCGTGATATCATCCTGCAACGCGGGATTCTTCTGCGCGGCATCAACCAGACCCTCAATCGTTAATTCGATTTTCGGTTCTTTCTTCATGATGTCAACGATGGCAATCGCTGCGCTGCCGATGATGTCTTTGGGGAAGCTCTCATCGAGTTGCTTCTGCATCGCCGCCTTTTGCGCGGCCGGCATGGCGTCAACCTGTCCCTGATACAGCTTGCGCATCATATCGCTCTGCGACTGCGCCGCCTGAATGGAGGCAGGAGCCACAATCGCCTGCTTTGAAAAGTCGAACGAGGGGTTGGCATTGCCGAAGAAGATGGTGTTGCCCGGCCCGAAGACCAGGAACGCAACCAGCAAAAAGCCCAACGAAGCAATCCCCGCCGAGGTCATAAACCCGGTATTGATCGGCGTCATCGGATTCATGTTGGGGTCATCTTTCCCCTTCACAGCCATGACACCGATGATGGAAGCGAACACGCCAACGGCGCGCACGAGCAAGGCATAAATGACCAGGCCGAGCGTGAAGTTGTAGGTGAAGGTGCCGGCGATCATCATGCTGCCGAAACCCGCCGTTTGCAAGACGCTCCCGACGGCGGCGGCGAGAATGATCGCGGCCACCAGGGTGACTTCGTACG
>DASXVL010000219.1:0-10486 GCA_036504255.1 Armatimonadota bacterium
CCGACGGCGTTTGGTCGCGGACCGCCCAAGCCCTCTGTGGCAAAAAATAGCACATCGTGCGGAGATGCATGCCTGCCGGGACATTTCTTCACTCCCCGCTGCGCGCAGGCGACGTATGATGGCTCTGGCGTGGAGGCGGCAGCAGGATAGCGCCTCCCGCGCGCATAAGCTGGGACGCGCTATGGCGAACAACCGGGATAACGTGGGGGGCACGGTGGGCATCATCGTTGCGCACCCTGATGACGAAACGCTGTGGGCTGGCGGCCTGTTGCTCTCGCACCCTACCTGGCGCCTACAGATCGCCACGGTCTGCCGCGGCGGCGATGCGGATCGCGCGCCGCGCTTCCGCCAGGTATTGTCCACGTTGCATGCACAGGGTGAGATGGCCGACCTCGATGATGGTCCCGCCCAGGAACCCCTCGACGACGAGTTGCTGCAACAGACCATTCGCGCGCTCACGCGTCATCAAGACTCCTACGATCTGCTCATCACCCATGGCCCGCGCGGCGAATATACGCGCCACCTGCGTCACCAGGAGGTGCATCGCGCCGTGCTCGCCCTCTGGCGCGCCGGCGACCTGCGTGCCAGGCAGCTCTGGTGTTTTGCGTATGATGATGCGGCTGGGCAGGCGTACCCGCAGGCCCGCGCCGACGCGGACCTGCGTCTGTCGCTGCCTCCGGAACTTTGGGAGAGGAAATACCAGATCATTCGCGCGATCTACGGCTTTTCGGCGGAAAGCTGGGAAGCGCAGACCACCCCGACCACCGAAGCCTTCTGGGTCATCAGCGCGCCCGATGACCCCCGGTTTGGAAGAAATGAGGATGAACCATGAAAGTGTTAGTGCTGTGTGAATACCCCCCCATGCCGGGCGGGTTGGCGACGCAAGGCGACCTCTTCGTGAAGGGGCTGCGCCACCATGGCGTGGACGTGCGCGCGGTACACCTGGAATCCGATCAGGAAAAGGAATGGTATTACCGCTGGTTTGCCCCCGATGTCGTGGTCGGCATCGGCTACTGGGGCTACACCCCACGTATTATTCTCCATCCCCAGCGCTTTGGCATGCTGGCGGTACCCTGGCTGGTCGCCGATGGGTACATCGCGAATTTTCGTGAGGAACTCAACGCGCTCCCACTGCTCTTAGTCACCTCCAACTGGGTGAAGGAAGTCTACGTGCGTGACGGCATTACGCCGGACCATATTCACGTGCTGCCCGTCGGCTGCGACACCGACACCTTCTTCCCGCGTGACCGGCAAGACCCCAAGGTCGCCGCGGTGCGCGAGGCCCTCGGCGTGGCGCCGGACGAGCTGTTTATCCTTACCGTGGGGGGCGATGCCGCCTCGAAAGGCGCGCGGGAGGTCATGCGAGCACTGGCGCACATCAGCCATCAGGTACCGAAATGGCGCTACGTGTGTAAAGTGTGGCCACAAGAGCGAACAGACGTGCAAAATCATGCGGACCAGCAACTTGCCCAGCAACTGGGCATTGCCGACCGCGTGCACTACGCCACCAGCAGCATGTCACGCAACTACATGCCCTACCTGCTCGCCGCATGCGATATCTATGCCGGGCCATCGCGCCTGGAAGGCTTTGGCATGCCGCACGTGGAGGCCGGCGCTTGTGGTAAGCCCGTCATCGGCATCAACGCCATGGCGTTTCGCGACACGCTGGTGCACGGTGAAACCGCCTTTCTCGCCGGGGTGGCGCAGGTCAATCATATTACCGAGGCCATCCTGGATGAGCATGCTGGGGAGAAAGCCGGACAGCACGTGGTGTTCCCCACTCCACGCATCGCCGATTATCGTGCCGAGGTGGGGGACATTGCGGAGGCGTTACGGCAACTCATGTCCAACCCCGACCTCCGTCGCGCCATGGGCGCCGCCGGACGCCTGCGGGTGGTGGAACGCTTCGACTATCGTGTCGTCGCACGGCAATTCCTGCAGACGATGTGCGAGCATCTCGACGGATTCACACACGCGGAAACGTTAGAAAGGGGAACCATGGTAGAGGCAGAGTTAGTCTCTGCCGCATAACGCTGGTGTACGGGCAATACCGGTCCGGCTTGATCGTCGACGATGTACCGTTACGGCATATCCGTATCAAGGATGCAGTACCATGGACAACATTCTTCACGCGCGCGTGGAGGAGGCGAAGCGCGCCGCCTTGGCGGTGCTCCTCCACAATGCCTATGGCCCATTCGATGGGTTGCCGCGTACCGCCGGGTGGGGATACCCGGAGCCCTATACCCGCGACCTGATGATCGCCGCGTTAGGCATTTTGGCGTCACGGAACGAGGAATTGATCACCGTCTTACGCCGCGTGCTGGAGACCGTGGCCGGCAACCAAACCTCCCATGGCCATATTCCCTCGTTGATCCATGATCGGTATGAGGTCGGCGCAAGCGATACCACGCCGCTGTTTCTCATGACGCTGGCGCTCTATCGCCAGGAAACCGGGGAGCTGGACTTCCTGGAGGATGCGGCACAGCGTGCGCTCACCTGGATGGAGTATCAGAGCCCGAGCGACGATGTCATCGTCGGGCAATTGCCCACCAGCGACTGGCGTGACGAGCAATGGGTACCCGGCTTCGGCTTATTCGTGAACACCGTCGTCTATACCTACTTGCGTCTCTTCGGGCAGGACGAGCGCGCGGCGCTGCTCCGCCGGCTGACCAGGTTCTTCGTCGTGAGTGGCGACATCGAGCACAAGCACATCCATGAGGGTTTGGTACTCCCCTATAAACCCTACTATGCCCTCTGGGTATACAAGGTGGATAATAGCGAGCGTTTCGACTTGCTCGGTAACAGCCTGGCGGTTTTGGCGGGGTTGCCGTCCACCGAGCGTGAGCGCTCCATGATCGACTGGATCGAGGACGAATGTGAGGCCTTGCGCGAGCAGGGGAAATTGGCTGTGGACCTGCCACCCAATTTGTTCCCGTACATTCTGCCGAGCGATCCGGATTGGCGACCGCGCTACGCGCGCTTCAACCGGCCGGGCGATTATCATAATGGCGGCATCTGGCCCTTCATCTGCGGTTTTTATGTTGTGGCTACCCTGGCGGCGGGTTTTCCCGAACTCGCGGAACGCAAACTGGCCGCGCTGACCGACCTGGTGCAACTCAGCCACGACCCCACGCTTGAGTATGGCTTCAACGAATGGATTCGCGCGCAAAACGGTGTACCGCAAGGGCAGGATTGGCAAACCTGGTCCGCCGCCATGTATCTCTACGCGGCGATCTGCGTGGAACGCGGCGAAGCCCTTTTCTTTGATCGCTTCCGCACCCGCCCGCTGCGCGTCACAGAACCGGTGGGCAAACATGGTGGATAGGGCATGACGGCATGAATTGCTGGTCAATATCTACCCGGAAAGCCGGCGGTCATGCTCGTTGCCCCTTGTCGGAGTCCATATGACTCTGCTACACTTATCGTGTAGTTAGTGCCGGAGCACGAATGTGATCGGAGGAAGTAGCGCGTGATTATTATTATGGAGGCGAAAGCCTCGGAAGACGCCGTCAGTCAAGTCATTAGTGCGGTCGAGACCGAGGGATTTCGCCCCTTTATCAACCCGGGGGTCGAGCGTGCGGTCATCGCCGTGCTCGGCGTCGTCAACGCCGAGAAGATGGCTATGGCCGACAAGTTTGCCTCATTCCCAGGGGTTGAGCGCGTCGCGCTGGTATCCGAACCGTATAAACTCGCGAGCCGGGCACATCACCCCAGCGGCACCGTGCTCACCATCCGTGGCGTCAGCATCGGCACGGAGGAGCTCTGTGTCATCGCCGGTCCGTGCAGTGTGGAGAGCCGTGAGCAGACGCTGGAGATCGCCCACGCGGTGAAGGAAGCGGGCGCGCACATGTTCCGCGGCGGCGCCTTCAAGCCACGCTCCTCGCCCTACTCCTTCCAGGGATTGGGACGCGCCGGTCTGGAAATCCTGGCGGAAGCGCGCGACGTCACCGGCCTGCCCATCGTCACCGAGGTGATGGATAGTTATGAATGCGATATCGCCGCCGAATTCGCCGACGTGCTGCAAATTGGCGCGCGCAACATGCAGAATTTCCGCTTGTTGCAAAAGGTGGGCGCTATGCAGGTACCCGTGTTGCTGAAACGTGGCTTCGGTTGCAAAATCGAAGACTTGATGATGGCCGCCGAATACATCATGGCGGAGGGGAACGCGCAGGTCATTCTCTGCGAGCGCGGTATTATCACCTTTGAGACCGCCACCCGCTACACCACCGACATCAACGCCATTCCGGTCATCAAGCACCATTCGCACCTGCCGGTCGTGCTCGACCCGAGTCATGCGGCGGGCGATTGGCGCTACGTGGCCGACATCGCCCTCGCCGGCATCGCCGGCGGCGCCGACGGCCTGGAGATCGAAGTGCATAACCAGCCGTCGAAAGCGATGTCCGACAGCGCACAGGCGCTCACCCCGGAGAAATTCGTCGAGTTCATGGCCCGCGCCCGTCGCGTCGCCGCCGCCGTCGATCGCTCCATCCAGGCGCCTGCCTTGCCGGTGTAACACGCGCAAGCTTACCCGAGAATAGCGAAGCCCGGCGCGAGATGCGCCGGGCTTTGACTTTGCGCCGTGCCCAAATGCCCTTACAGCACTTCGTTCATACTCCCCGTGCGATAGCCCTGTAAATCGACCGCCACATAGCGGTAGCCGAGTTCGCGGAAACGGGCGGTCACGCGTGTGCGCAGCGCCGGGTCGAGCAAACGGGGAATCTCCTCCGCGACTAATTCGATGCGCGCCAGTTCACCGTGGTGTCGTACGCGCAGCTGCACGAATCCCAACGCGCGCAAGTACTCCTCCCCGGCTTCGATGGCGGCAAGTATCTCGCGGGTGAGCGGCGTGCCGTACGGCACGCGGGAAGCCAGGCAGGCGTACGACGGCTTCTCCCAGGTTGGCAGGCCCAACGCCCGCGAGAGCGCGCGCACGTCGGCTTTCGTCATGCCGGCCTCTTGCAGCGGGCTGCGCACCCCCAGTTCTCGCGCCGCCTGCTGCCCCGGACGCCAATCGCCCACGTCATCTGCGTTGGCGCCATCCAACAAAACCGGGAAGCCCGCTTCTTCCGCCAACGCGCGAAACCGCGCGAAGAGGAAAGCTTTGCAATGATAACAGCGATCCGCGGGGTTTGCCGCCACCTGTGCCAGCGCCAGCGCTTGCTCGCGCACGAACAGCGTACGGGCGCCCAGCGCTTGCGCAAGTTCCTCCGCTTCCTGCACTTCCCGCGCGGGAATTAGCTCGGTCACGCCGGTAATGGCCAACACCTGCGCCGCACCCAGCGTGTCCAGCGCGAGGCGCAGCAACAAGGTGCTATCGACCCCACCGGAAAAGGCCACCGCCACGCGCGGGAATTCTTGCAGTATCTCCCGCACCCGGGCTGCTTTGGTTTCAAGGGATGAAGTATTGGGCGACATGCTAGTCCTTTGCCTGCGCAATAATATTCATATCCCAGTGGTGTCGCGTTGACTCCTTCTCATCAAGTCCCCTCTCCTCGGGGTGAGGGTCGATTGCAGCACAACTGGTAGTACAAGATCATTTCGCAGGGATTTGTGTGATTTTTTCTACATTACCGCAAACAGCACACGCTGTCTATGGTAGAATGCCACCACTCAATCGTACCGGCAGCCGCCCAGGGTTGTTGCAAGCGGCATGCCGGTCTCCGTATTATCGTGAAAGCGGCCTTCTTACGGAATCTTCCGCGGCAAGGCATCCTTTTCATTGACGGAGAACAGAGTGGTTTGTTATACTCGTGGCGAAGTTCGCCTCGCGCGTCTTCACGTAAGCGCGTAGTGGATGAAAGGGGCAGGGCATGCCTAAGAAAATTTTAGCAGTCGATGATGAACGTCATATTGTACGTCTGATTCAAGTGAATTTGGAACGGGCCGGCTATGAAGTCGTCACCGCATATGATGGGCGTGAAGCGCTGAAGAAAATCGAAGAGGAACAGCCGGACATGGTGGTTCTCGACGTCATGATGCCCTACATGGACGGGCTGGAGACGTTAAAGCAGATCCGGGCTAATCCGCTGACGCGCAATCTTCCGGTTATTATGTTGACGGCAAAAGCACAGGACCAGGATGTGTTCCGCGGCTACTCGCAAGGGGTGGACATCTATCTGACGAAACCCTTCAACCCGATGGAGCTGCTGACCTTCGTCAAACGTATCTTCACGGAATTGGAGTCGGATGATAGTGGAAACGTCTACAACATCTAAGTGCTGTTCTGCGACGCAAGTGGCGCATGTGGTCACCGGCGTGCTGGTGGTTGCCGGCGTCGCCGCATTGGCGTGGGCGTTGCTTTCCTCCCGGCGCGACGGCGTACGTGTCGACCCGCTCACCGAGGCCGACCGCCGTATCAATGCGCTGGAAGATTCTTTGCGTCACCTCCATGATACTTTCG
Source organism: Armatimonadota bacterium (assembly GCA_036504255.1). Taxonomy (GTDB): domain Bacteria; phylum Armatimonadota; class Hebobacteria; order CAIYQO01; family CAIYQO01; genus DASXVL01. The sequence goes on from DASXVL010000219.1 coordinate 6,401, forward strand.
GCCAGGCAATCAACGCCTAGTCATCATGACCGATCATCGCGCATACGCGCCGGGTTGCCATAACCCGGCGCGTATGCTGCCGTGTGGCTGGTGGTTTCCACGGTAGAAAGCGTGCGGCGATGTTCGCTGCCATCTTCTTCGATCTCGACAATACCCTCTGCGATGACACGGGCGCTTCCCGGTGCGCCGTGGCGCGGGCGTGCCATTTCCTGGGGGCACGCTTTCCCCGCTTGGCCGAGACGCCGCTGGAAGCGGCCTACCTCACGGCGTCCACCGCCCTGTGGACCGATGACCCCGTGCTGTTGCGCGGCCCGGTACGGGCCATGCGCCGGCAAGCCTGGGCCACCGCGTTACACCAGGTGGGTGGCGACCCCACGTGGACCGATGTGGCCGTTGACTGCTATACGCAGGCACGCCGGGAAACCTACCGGCGCTTCCCCGAAACCATCCCGCTGTTGCGCGCCTTGCGACAGCGCTATCATGTCGGTATGATTACCAATGGTCCCGCCGATTTGCAACGCGAAAAACTCACCGTCATGGGGCTGATTGGGGAAGTGGACGCGATCACCATCGCCGGGGAGTCCGGTTATAGTAAGCCGCAACCGGAAATATTTCATTTAGCGTTGCGCCACGCGGGATGTGCCCCGGCACAGGCGTTAATGATCGGCGATTCTTGGGAAAAAGATATCGTGCCCGCGCGTGACCTGGGTATGACCGCCCTCTGGATTAGTCCGGCGCCCCCCGCTGCTGCGATCAGTGTCGCGACGCTCCCGCATATTCGCGATCTTGCGCATTGGCTGGCGATGCATCCACCCGCCCACTTGAAGACATGAGGGCGCAGCAAAAAATACGTGTCCATTTTGACGCCGGGCGCTTGGCCGTGATCAAGGCGAGCGTTCGCGCACATATGAAGTCATATTTGAAGGACGCTCAACGCAGAGCACGGCCAAGCGAACAAGTCAAAATGGACACGTGTTTTTTGCTGAGCCCTGAGGTAGTGCCATTATGGAAAAACATCCGCAAATCACCCTCGAACGTATCGCGCGCACCGTGGAAGAACTGCAGACGCAGTTGTGGATTGACCAGCGCCCGTTACAGGTGAGCGCCTATCAATGCGCCGAGCCGATCCCGTTTGAGGAGGCGGTCCGCCAGGCGTTCACGCCGGTCGAACCGGGCTTCTGTTGGGGACCGATCTGGTCGACGGCCTGGTTTCGTATTCAGGGCGCCTACCCCGACGCGTGGGCTGGCAGCACGGTGGCGGCGCTGATCGATACCGGGTCCGAGGCGCTCGTTTGGCAACATGGCGCGCCGGCGCAGGGCTTGGACGTAAACCGCCAGGACTTTGTGCTCGACGTGCAGGCGGGCGGCGTCATCGATCTCTATGTCGAAGCCGCGGGCAACCAGCTTTTCGGCGTCGGCCACCTGGTGGGGCCTACGCCGTTTACCCTGAAGGCGGCGTCCGTGGCGCGTCTGAATCAGCCGGTGTGGGATCTCTACTACGATATGCGCCTGCTCTTCGATCTCGCCAAGCAACTGCCCGAAGATGCGGCGCGCCGCGCCAAGCTCATCTTTGCGCTCAATGCAGCCGCGAACGCCTACCGGAGCGGCGAGGCTGACGCCTGCGCGCGTGCGCGGGAGATCCTCGCCGTCGAGTATGCCATGCCGGCGGAAGCGTCGATGTCCGATGTGCTGGCCGCCGGGCACTCGCATATTGACACCGCCTGGCTCTGGCCGGTGCGCGAAACCATCCGCAAATGCTCCCGCACCTTCTCCACCGTGCTCAAGTATATGGAGACCTACCCGGAGTACCGCTATACGCAGAGCCAGCCGCAGCTCTACGCCTTTGTGAAGGAACGCTACCCGGCGCTTTATGCCCGCATCACGCAGGCGGTCGCTGAGGGACGCTGGGAGCCGGAAGGCGGCATGTGGGTGGAAGCCGACTGTAACATCATCTCCGGTGAGTCGATGGTGCGGCAGTTCCTGTACGGCAAGAAGTTTTTCCGCGAGGAATTTGGGCTGGACAACACCATCCTCTGGCTCCCGGATGTCTTCGGCTATTCCGCGGCATTGCCGCAAATTCTGCAGGGGTGCGGCATCCCGTACTTCATGACGCAAAAGATCTCCTGGAATCAGCTCAACAAATTCCCGCACCACACCTTCTGGTGGGAAGGCATCGACGGCACGCGCGTGCTCACGCATTTTCTGCCGGCAGACACCTACAATGGCAACATGCTGCCGAGCCAACTGCTGCACGGCGAGCGAAATTTCAAAGATAAAGAGCGCGCCAATAGCTGGCTCTATCTTTACGGCCACGGCGACGGCGGCGGGGGCGTCACCAAAGAGATGTTGGAACTCGCGCGCCGCAGCGAAAACGTCGAGGGAGTGCCGCGCGTGCGCCCTGGGCTGGCGCGTGATTGGTTCCCGAAGATGGCGGCGGAGGCGCGCGACCTGCGCACCTGGGTGGGGGAGCTTTATCTCGAATTGCACCGGGGCACCTTCACCACACAGGCGAAGAACAAATGGGAAAACCGGCGCTGCGAATTCTTGCTGCGCGACGCGGAATGTTTGGCCGTGCTGCAGCCGGAAGGCATCGCCGACTACCCGGCCACGGAATTGGAACAGGCCTGGAAGCTGGTGCTGCTTAACCAGTTCCACGACATCATCCCCGGCTCATCCATCGGCTGGGTGTACGAAGATTCCGCGCAAGACTATGCCGCGGTGCATGAGACTGCCGAGGGCATCATCGGCAAAGGGCTGGCGTCCTTTGCCGGGCACATCGACACTGCCGCGCTCACGCGTCCCCTCCTCATCTGGAATACCCTGTCCTTTGTGCGCAGCGGTCTGGTGAGCATCCCCTGGGAAGGCAGCGACAACGTCACTGCCCTTGCCCCACGTGGCCAGGCCACGCGTACGCAGTTCACTACAGCAGATGGCGAGCCCCACCTGCTGATCGAAGTGGCCGATGCCCCGGCCATGGGGTATGTGACCCTCGATCTGCTGGAAAGCGACCTCCCCGAGGAAATTACCCCCGAGGTGACGGACGCCGTGACCGCAAGCGGGCGCGTGCTGGAAAACAGCCTTGTCCGGGTGGAACTGGACGACTTCGGCGCGGTGGTCTCCTGCTACGACAAACAGCAGGAGCGTGAGATCATCGCTCCGGGGGCTGTCGGCAACCGCTTCGAGGTCTTCGATGACCATCCCAATAACTGGGACGCCTGGGACATCGACCCCTTTTATGATGAAGTTGCCAAAGCGTTACCCAACGCGGCGACCATCACCGTCACGGACGCCGGCCTACTGCGCGCCACGCTGCGCGTAGAGCGCGAACTCACCCCGCAGGCGCACCTGGTGCAAGAGGTCCGTCTGGAAGCGAACAGCCGCCGCATCGACTTCGTGACGCATATCGATTGGCACGAGGATCATGCCCTGTTGAAGGTCGCCTTCCCGGTGGATATCCACAGCCTGCGCGCCACTTTTGAGATCCAGTACGGACACGTCGAACGTCCGACGCACAAAAATACTTCCTGGGATGTCGCGCGCTTTGAAGTGCCGGCGCATAAATGGGCCGACCTCTCGGAAAGCGACTACGGGGTCGCCCTGTTGAATAACGGCAAGTACGGCTATGACGTGCAGGGCAACGTGCTACGCCTCACGCTGCTGCGCGCGCCGAAGAACCCGGACCCGCAGGCGGACATGGGGCAGCACCATTTCACCTACAGCCTGCTGCCGCATCGTGGGGAACTGACGAACAGCGGCGTGCCCATGGCGGGCTATGACCTGAATGTCCCCCTGCTGGTGCAGCCGCTGCCCGTGCAGGAAGGGGTACTCGCGTTGGCGCACAGCTATTTCCGCCTCGACAAGCACAATCTCCTCATCGAGTCGGTGAAGCGCGCGGAGGACGGCGATGGCATCATCGTGCGGCTGTACGAGGCGTTCCGCCGTCGTGGTACCACGCGCCTGCTCACCAACGGCCTCTGTTCCCGCGCCACCCGCACCGACCTGCTGGAGCGCGACCAGGAAGAGCTGGTGGTGCGCGGCGGCTCCGTGCTCCTCAGCTTCCGCCCCTTCGAAATTATTACCCTGCGC
>DASXVL010000220.1:0-3779 GCA_036504255.1 Armatimonadota bacterium
GTCCGTGGCCTGGGCGACTGCTTGCGGTAACATGACAATCCAGAAATTTCCCATGGCGTTCACGCCGGGAATCTTCACGACGTCCCCCAGCAGCGTGGTCAGCTTGGTCGACGGCAGTTGGTCGGCGGCGGGGCTGGCAAAGGTGAAGAGCTCATCGATGCGGTTGAGCAACGGCTTGAACGCCGTCAATTGTCGCATCGGATCGGTCACCTTGATCGCCAGCACGCTTTGCGAGAGCGAGAGCGAGAGCGCTGGGGCCGTCTCCTGGGCCGACACGACGGTCAACGCAACGACGAGCAGCAAAAACATGAGCAAGCGACGCATAGGGTCCTCCTAAAATCGGGCGCCAGATAGCATGGCGGGTATTACGGCTACTACCTTCGCCAATAGTAGAGGAGATTCCTATCGGTTTCTTTGGTCGATGCGAGAGTAATCCTACACGGGGCGCAAGGCTTACTCCCCCTCCGGCGTATACAGATATTGGGACAGGTCGTACCGTCCATCCGCATCGGACAGGATGCCCTCGCGCGCCAGCAACTGCTGCTGCTCGTGGCTCAAGCGCTGTTTGCGCAGCACCCCATAGTGCCCCACGCGGCCAATCACCCGCCACCAGGGAATGTCGGGCGCATATTGCCCACTCGCGGCCATCGCCCGCCCCACCGTCACGGCAGGCACGGGCGACCGGCATACCTCACGCACCAGCGTCGCAATCTGCCCGTAGGTCATCACCTTGCCGACGGGTATCTCGCGCACGATTTCATACACGCGCAGAAAGCAGGGGAGATATCCGGGTGACTCGTGTTCAGCCATCAGCAGTCCTCACTGATGGTGATATTCGCGCTTGCGCTGAGACTTCCTGTCTGTGCTGCGCCTGTCAATCCTCCACGCGCACCTGTCGCGAAAATACCACGTGATAATGCTCTTTCGCTGTTTCCTCCGGCACCACGCGCAGCGTATCCATCAGGCTCTCCGTGCCGGGGGAGAGGCTGCTGACGCCTTCGTCGTCCAGGTACGTCTCCTGCGACTCGATGATGGCGATGGCCTGTCGGTAGACTTCTTCCGGCTCCCGGCCCGCGCAAATATAGACCCACTGTCCGCCTTGGCACGCGATCGCATAGTAGGTGAGCATATGTTGATTCCCCATCAGCAAAAGTCTATGCCACCCCGTACTCGCGTCACGGAGGGCATCTGGTGCGCTCAGTATAGCGCTGTCCGAACGTGCGGGAGGTGAGATAATCGCACGCACGCGTGCAAGAAATGTGCCGAATTTGCTGTGGCCCGCACCCGAGTCTGCTGACGGTTGTCCCTGTTAGGATTCGGTCGGAATGAACCATGCGTGGAAGGCAAGCGCCACCGCCTGTTCGAGGCAGGTTGATACGGATAGGCTGAATTCCGGCGCAGCGTTCGGCGGTGTGGCCATTCGCCATGCCTGCCAGGTTGCGGGATAGGTCTTGTCGGGCAACACGGGCACGCCGACCGCCGTTATGCCGTTCAAGAGGGCGCTCGCTTTGAATTGCGCCCCAATGCTGCCCGTTGGAACCGCTTGGCCATCTTGTGTGGCGACCGCGGCGACAACGAGCGTTCCACCATGCTGCGAGTAGGGTGCCCGTCCTATGACCGAAAAGTCGCGCCAGAGATCGTGCGATGCTTTGGTTACATCGTAAACTCCGGCGGTGGTTGCGCTCTCATCTCTCGCGACTCTGCGCACACCGGCCTCCGTGGCCTCGACGGCAAGCACAACGCTTGGCTCTGCGAACGCACGGCATGGCGCGGCGTCCGGCCAGTGACGGTCTACCGATGGCGACTCTCCTGTTGGAACCAGCTCATAGAGCGCAACCTGGAAGGGACGCAGACAGTCCGCCGGCGCGTCGTCGGCTCGGGCGCTGAGTCGTGCAGGTTCAGGATAATGGCGAAACACCGTGAAGTCGTTCGCCAGGCCGAAAGTTTCCGGCGTGGCGAATGCGATCGGATAGTCACCCCAGGAGAAATTATTGACCGCCACGAAGGCACGCCGCCCATCAGCGCACAGGTAGCCGTAGGGTTCGTTCCGCCACGGATCGCCCAGTATGAGCTGGGGGTGCGCGAAGCAGGCAGCATGATGGCGCAAGAGACGGAGGAATCCCGCCAGATCTTGGAGTTCGTCATCGCCTAACGTATCCTCCCCCATCCAGGGTTGGAACAGCAAACTGCCCCGGCACAGGTCCATGATCATCCCCTCACGCCAACGTTCTGTACCGATGGAGCTGTTCCACGGCCAGCATGAGAGCCAGATGCCAAGGGAATCCTTGCCCAAGCGCGGGATATCGGCGGCAAATACGGCCGCCTGATCGAGGGTGAGGGCCACGCCGTCCCGGATGTAGCGCGACGGTGTGGGAGAGGGCGAGGCGGCTTCGATCTTCAACCCGGCCTCAAAGACCGTGTCGCCATGGAGCAGCCACCAGGGCGAGCGATAGCCCCAATAGAGCATGAGCAGGACATCGGGACAGGCATCGTCAAGCGCCTGCAGAAATTCGATGACACTGTCGTAGATGGCCTGGGTGGAATAGACACCCGGCCAATGTCCATGGCACTGGTTGTGGCACATGGAGACCAGGTTGTCGAACTTGAGCAAGCGCGCGCCACCCTCGCGCACATGGTGCAGAAAGGCGTGCGTGAAGATTGAGCGGATCGGCTCCGCTGCCCGGCAGACCGGGTTAGCGCCGCCCCACCCTGAATTCAAACCGTTGGGTGACGCATAGGATGGCTGTCCGGCGAGACAGTTGAGCGCCAACGGATTCAGCCCGATATGCCAGCGTGGAAACATCGAACTGTCTATCCATAGCCCATAGGCCGTTCCCGCTTGCGCGAAGGCGGAGCGCGCCGCCGCGAAACCGTTGGGGAAGCGATGGTTGAATTGTATCAGGTCAGCGTGCGGATCTTGCCAGAAGTCCACCGAAACCAGATCGAACGTCTCGCCGGTTTTTTCGTGAAATTCGCGTAGCCAGTGGGCATAGTCGAGGCAAACTTCCTCTGATAACTCATCGCCAAGCATGAGATCTGGTGCTATTGGCCAGCCACCGAACATTTCCAGCATGGCGAAGGGCTTGTCGAGGTGACGACGGACGCGTCGCATCCGCGGTGTCAGGTGCGCCAGAAACGCCTCCCGCGCCTTTCCCGCCGCTGCGACCCCCATGACCGCGTTCATGCAGACGAACGACTCGCCCGGTTGCAACAGAGCGCCGGGGAACTGTCGTAACTGGACGCGGCCGTCTTCACCCATGGCCCAGCCGGCGGGATGGTCGAGGGAGAAAAAGTAGCAACCCGCCGCATACACGGGAAACCCCATGTCGCCTTCGGTCACCGCCGTCGCAGTACGGTAGTCGCCCAAGCGTACGCTTCGTAGACGTATCGGCGTCTCGGCACAGTTCGTTAGTGTCACAGACTTGATCAGGGTCTTGCCGTCATCAACCGGACGATATGTCACTTCGGCGTGGAGCGTCGCATCGTCGGATTGTAACGTCATGCGCAGGAGGTTTCCTTCAGGAACCTCAAGACGTTCTGTCGATGCCACCGCGAAGGTCTGCGTCTGCGCCGGCTCCTCACCAACGGCGATTTCTTGGAAATACGCCGGTATCAGCACATGCGGGTAGGGCCAATGGTAGGCATGCGCGGGATCGAACGCGTCCAGTCGCCGGTTGCGGTGGATAGCCTCGCCAAGCTGCAAGGCAAGAATGTTCACCTGGCCAAAGCGCAGCGCGGCATAGCCCGCGCTCTCCGGATGCAGTACGAAGTTGCCGGGT
>DASXVL010000221.1:0-2628 GCA_036504255.1 Armatimonadota bacterium
GAAATGCGGTGCAAAAGCCCATAGATGACAAAACTGCTCACCACGGCGATCACGATGCAGAGTAGGGTACCGATGAGCTGGGAAAGGAAACTCACGCCGCCTAGCCCCCCGAGCGCCGGTAAGGCGAAGATGCCGGCGGCAATGCCGCCCCACGCGCCACCCAGCCCGTGCAACGGCCAGACGCCCAGCACGTCATCCACTTTCCAGCGCTCGTTAATCAACTGGAACGCTTTGACGAAGATGATGCCGGCGATGGCGCCGACGACCGCCGCGCCCAGCGGATGATATTTATCCGACCCGGCGCACACGGCGACCAGCCCGGCAAGCGCGCCGTTGTAAATCGCGACCGAATCATTCTTCGAGGCGATACAGGCCGCCACCACCCCGCCGACCATGGCCATCAAGGAATTGATCGCCACCAGACCGGAGATATCGGAGAGCTTGCCCGCGCTGGCGACATTAAAGCCGAACCACCCCACCATGAGGAACCAGGACCCGAGCGCCACGTACGGCACCGAGTGAATCGGCGGCGGGTTGCTGGCGCCGTTTTTGCGATAGCGTCCCAGGCGCGGCCCAAGAATCATGATGGCGGGCAACGCCATCCATCCCCCCATTGCATGCACGACCACCGATCCGGCGTAATCGTGAAAGGGAAAATGTGCGCCCAGCAGTCCCATCGCCCACAAGAGCGCACCGGACCACTGACCCCAGACGAGCGATTCGTAGATTGGGTAAATCAGCCCGACGAAGATCGCCCCGGCGATGATTTGCGTGCCGAACTTCGAGCGTTCGGCAATGCCCCCAGAAATAATGGCCGGGATGCACGCGGCAAAGGTCAGCAAGAAAAAGAAGTGTACGAAGTTGAAGTTAAACGACGTGATCTCGCTCACCGGTTTCAGGAAGGAGATGCCGTAGGCGATGGGAAACCCGATCACGAAATAAATAAACGTCGACACGGACCAGTCCATGACGATCTTCGTTAGCGCGTTCACCACGTTCTTACGACGCACCGAGCCCGCTTCCAGGAACGCGAATCCGGCATGCATGGAAAAGACCAGCGCCGCCCCCCAGGCAAGCATCAGGATATTGCCGCCCTGGACCAATTGGGCCACTTGCGCTTGAATCGAAGACATCGGTCAACCTCCACGGTGGGTAGCTTTCTATGTAAAAGGATAGTTACGCAACATCACGCGAACATTACACTAGATTACGCGAATGTTACCAAATGTTTCGTTCTTATTTCACGAGGCGATTTACATACCGAAACGGGGCGCATGCCTTGCCATGCGCCCCGTTTCTCTTCCTACTATGCGTACGCGTGCGCGCTATTCAATCGTGACTTTGACGGGTTGGCGTGTCGCCGCGGCCTCGGTCTTCGGCAGGGTAATCTCCAGCACCCCGTCCTTGTAGACCGCCTTCACCTCGGCCGGCTTGATCTCGGCCGGCATGGGAATCACCCGCTGGAACGATCCTAAGCGCCGTTCGCGGCGCACATAGGCATTCGTCTTCTCCTCATGCTCCTCTTTCATCTCCGCCCGCAGCATGACCGAGTCCGACGTGGCCTCAATCTGGACTTTATCTTTGTCGATGCCCGGCATTTCCGCGCGCACGAGTATGTCCTGCTCGCGATCCACGATGTCGATCGTCGGAATGCGCATCATCTCGGCAGGCGCACGTTCTTCCGCGGTCTCGCCGAAAAAATCTTCGAGCAAACGGTTCATCTCCTCACGAAAACGAGACGCCCCCAATATTGGCTCCCAACGTATCAAGCGACCCATGACCGATCCCCCTTTCGTCCATGCACCTCGATTCGCGGCTGTCACCCGCTCGTCTAAGGCCTAACCCATCGTTACCCATGGCAACGTTTTCTATTCCCGCGGATTGTCATCACCGCGGACAGTTGTGTGTTTTGGCGCGCGCTGGCGGAAAAACCAGGAACACTGCAAAGGTGCTGTGCCCCCAGCCTCGCCTGGAGTCCCTAGCACCACCGCTTCCGCAGCAAAACACACAAAGGACGCGGGCGCGTTAGGGCTGTTTGTGCAGCGCATAGCAACACCGCGGCTCTTTAGGTCAGGGTGGCGACATATCACACGTTTGTCGGCAGGTCCAAGCGCCAATATCAAGACGGATACCATCCACATCACCGAGGAGGATGCACATGACCCAGGATGAGATTTATGCGGACGTAAAGCAGGCGTTCGGGCTGGTGCCCGAATTTATTAAACGTATCCCCAACAGCACGCTCGAGTACGACTGGGGAACGATCAAGGCCCTGCTGTTCAGTGACACCGCACTCCCCATCAAGGACAAACACCTGATGTGCCTGGCGGTCGCCGCCTCGCAGCAGGACCTGTATTGCGTCTATTTCTTCCGTGGCGCAGCGAAACTCGTCGGTGCGAGCGAGGAGGAACTGAACGAGGCAGGCCGCCTGGGCATGCTCATCGCCGGCTTTGGCACGCTCTTTGCCTCCACCGGACTCACCCATGAGGAATTCCGCCAGGAAAACGACATGGCCTTCGAGTATATGCGGCAGCAGGGGCAACAAAAGGCCGCATGAGCCGATTGTAGTCTTTATCAAGGAAGTCGAGATGCTCTAGCGGTGGAGCAACAGCACGGTTTGGAAGGGTT
>DASXVL010000222.1:0-13293 GCA_036504255.1 Armatimonadota bacterium
GCCAGGGGGCGTTTGACTGGAACAAATCACTCTTCAAGAAGGGCATTGGCAAATACCTGGACGGCTTCTCCATTCACCCGTATATCCCGCTCCCCTCGGAAGAGGAATTGCTGCCGCAGAAGATTCGCGATCTGAAGGAGATGGTGCGCCAGTACTCCGGTAAGGCGCTGCCCTTCTTTGGTACCGAGCAGGGTTCGGCGCTGCGGGGCAACCCGGAGGCCGATCTGGCGCAGGCGCAGGGGATGATCCGTACCAACCTCATCATGCTCGGCGAGGGCTTCCGCTTCAACTTCTCCTTCTACATTCACGACACCGGCATGGATGGCTACGGCTACTACTATGGGCTCACCCCCGGCTCTATCCCCGGAACGGGCAAAACCGGCCCCAAGCCGATCGCCCCTGCCTACGCCGCGCAAACCAGGCTGCTGGAAGGGCACACGTCTGCCGGGGCCATCGAGTGGCTGGGGGACACCGCCTGCGGTTACGCTTATGAGCGCGGGAATGATGTCGTGCTGGCACTGTGGGATTTCGGCGGGAAACCGCGCCAGGTCACCCTCCCCGTCGGCGTGCAGCAGGTCACGCTCTACGACTGGATGGGCAACGCCCGCCCGGTCGCCACGCCGGACGGCACGGTGACGGTGACCCTGACGAAGGCGCCCATCTACCTGCAAGGCGTCGCTCCGCTGTTGTGGAGTAAATCCGCCGCCCGCCCGCTGACGCTGACTCCCGCGCGCGCCATCGCTTTCCCCGGTGGAAAGCTTACCGTCACCGGCACGGTCCGCGCGCCGGGCGGCAAGCCGTTCACCGGTACGTTGCGCCTAGAGCCTGACCCCCGCAGCGGCATGTTCAAGCAGACTATGGCCATGGTGATCCCTGCCGGGAAAGCGGTGCCTTTCTCCTGCAAGCTCGTCGTGCCCGCCACATTACGCCCGGGGGCCTTCCCGGTGAAAGTTATGCTGGAAGCGCAGGGAAACGCGGTGGCCGCAGCCGGGTTGGCGCTGCAGGTCAGGCCGCCACTGGCCGTGGAGCGCATCGCCCCGCAATTTCTGGCCGATGGACGGCAGGGGCTGCTGGTGCAGGTGCGGGACACGCAGGGCGTCGGCAACGCCGGTACTGTGACCGCACAGATTACCGGCGTGCCGGAAACGCGCAAAACCGTACCCTTTCTTTTGCGCCCAGGCGGCACGCAGCAACTCGCGTTGACCTATGCGGATCTGGACGTGTCCCCGTTCATGACCTACCAGGTGGCGGTGGCTGTGGAGACGAAAGGCGGCTATCGCTTCACGCAAACCGCGCCGATCAACTTCTTTGCCGCTTTGCGCCGAGCCACCGCGCCGAAAATCGACGGCGATCTTGCGGATTGGGACGGGGTGCCCGCGTTGACATTGCGCGGCAAGGAGTTCGTGGTGCGCTCGCCCGAATTCTACACCGGGCCGGACGACGAATCGGTGCAACTGCGCTACGCCTGGGATGCCCACGCGCTCTACCTGTGCTATGTCGTGACGGATGACAGGTATCTGCAAGCGCACACCGGCAGCTTGATCTGGCAGGGCGATTGCCTGCAACTCGGTTTCAACCTGGACGCCGACAAAGCATTGCAGACATCAGGCAATAATCTGGCGGATCTGGCCGTGCAGCAGCGCGTCAGCGAAATTGCCTTCGCGCTGACGAAAGACGGCCCGCAAGCCTTCCGGCATGCGACCTTCAATGAAGATCGGTACCCGGCCGGCCTGCTGCCGCCAGCGCAACTGTCCCTTGCAGTCAAGCGGGCGAATGGCCGGTTAATCTATGAGGCGGCGATCCCCTGGAGCACGTTGGGTGCGACGTCCGCCCCAAGGGCCGGTAGCGTCATCGGCGTGGCGGCGACGGTCAACGACATGGATGACCCTGCACAATCCGATCCCTCGGCGCTGGGGCTGTATCAGTTGAAACGTCAGGGGAGCGGGGCCACCTATCCTGGTGGATTCGGCGTGTTGACGTTGAGCGGCACGGTGAGTAAATAGCGCTCGCCTTGCCGTGGGAGGACAATTATCATGACACGATTGCACGGTATCATGCCCGCGCTTTGCCTGCTGCTCCTCATCCCGGGTCTTGGGGTGAGGGCGGTGGACGGGCCGGTGCGCTTCACGCTGTCCGGCGTGCTCGGACAGAGTCAGCCGACCGGCACGGCGCCGCTGCCCTTCATCGGCAGTATCGGCCTGGCCATCGACACCGCCGGGAAAATGTGGACGTCTCCCGGTGGCAATGTGCTGGACATCTTTTCCCGTCGGGAGAATGGTCCCTGGATGCTTGCCGACCAGCTCACGCTGCCGGCGGCGATGTCCGGTCTCGGCCTTCGCTGGGACGGCGCGTCGCTGTTCGTGCCGTTGACGAATGGCACGCTCTACCGCGTTGACCCGCTGACGCGGAGCGTGTCACCGGTCTGCCCCCTGGGCGGCTCCTCTTCCTACGGCGTGGCCCCCGCGTCCTGCGTGAAGGGATTTGCCGTAAAGGGGAAAGTCTTCGTACTGGAAGGCGAACTGGTGAAGGGTTATGCGGCGGACGGTACGGCGCTCGGAACCGTGTTGACGCCGCCGCGGCCCGCGAAGTCGGGCGGAAAATACTGCGCCATCGGTGTCGAACCGGTCACCGGAGACCTGCTACTCGGCACACCCTACGCAGACATGGTCATCTACCGTTTTACCGTGGAAGGGGCGCAGCTCACGACTGATGGCTGGCCGCGCCCGCGCTGGGCGACGCAGTTTACCACCGCGGGGACGCAACTGTGGACGATCAACGCGGGCGGCGGCGCGGGCACGCTGCCACCGGTGCGCCGCACCTCCGCCGATGATTTTCTCCTGGATGCTCCCTGGAGCAATAGTACCTCCGGGGTGGCGCAGGATGCCCGTGGGGAGTTCTGGCTCGCCACTGCGCAGGGGATCATGCACTATGCCACGAACGGCAGCGCGCTCCCTGACCGCATCGGCGGCGTGACCGGGGTCCGTGCCATGGCGATCAGCAGTGACGGCACGCTCATCACTGCCGTGGAGGGCGGGGGACGGATGCTGCGCCTGTCCATCGCCGATGACCCGACCATGCCTTTCCAGTGCAATAGCAATGAACCGTGGCGCGCCGGCGGCGGTTGGCGTAGCCGCGCCAACGGCATGGCCTGGGACGGCACGGCGTTCCTCGTGCTGGATGAAGTGGATAAGCTCCTGTGGCAGTACGATCCCTGGCATACCGCGTGGGGAGAGAAACCCTGGAGCAAAATCACCGAACCCGGAGCTCTGACCAAACCCCGTGCGCTCGCCCTGGGCGATGCCGACCTCTGGGTGCTCGATGGCGGCAAGCTGCTGGAAGCGCAACGGGCAAAGCTGGCCTTCCATGAGGTCGTCCTGCGCGGCCTGGCCGATCTCTCCGCAGTGACGGCGCTGGCCGCTGCGGGTGACGAGCGCATCGTGCTCGCCACCAACACCGCGGTGTCTGCCTTCACCCGCACGGCGGATGGGCAATATCAGGCCTGTTGGACCAGCCCGGCGACCTTCACGCGCATCGCCGGCCTCACCCTGTCCGCCGGGTGCGTGGTGGTGGCGGATCAGGACGCCCGCACGCTGACGGCGCTGTCCCTGGCCGACGGCAACGTGCGCGGCACGCTCACCAGCGCGCAGGTGGCGGGTGGTATGCAGCCGGTGGCCATCACTGCTTCACGACGCTGGATTCTTGTCGCCGATGAGGCTGGCAAACGCCTCCTCCGTCTAAAGCTCACGCAATGACGGCATGTCGCTGGCGGTGTTTCGCGTAGTTCTTTGTGAAAAATGATAAGGAGAGAAGATGCGCTATTTTCGTTTTACCTTGTGCTGCCTGTTCGGACTGTTCCTCGCCGGAGCAGTCGGCGCCGTGACCTTGAGTGCAGACACCTCGCGTCCTGAGATGAGCACCTTTATCCCCGGCGAAGCGATTATGCTCAAGTTCAACGTGGCTGGGCTGACCGCGGCGGATGCCGGGTTGACGCTGCAATTGAAGATTACGAACGAAGAAGATACGGTGCTGCTGGAAAAGACGCTGCCCATCGCCGCCGATGCGCAGGGCAATTGCGCCACGTCGTTCGCCGCTCCCAACGTAAAAATGGGCTTCTATCGTGTCTACGCCAAGCTCTCGAATGGCGTCACGCTGCCGAAGTTGGGCAGTCGCATGGCCGGTTACCTGACCTACTGCATCGTGCCGGACCCGGCCCAGCGCAAGCTCTACCCGGCGGAAGAAACCTTCTTTGGCATGCAAGGGGGCTTCAGCCGTGAAGTGAACGTGTTGCCGTATCTTGGCATCCGCTGGGTCATGGGCGGGTACAACTGGCATCGCTTTGAACCGAAGCGCTCGGGAGAATTGGCCGAGGCGCGCGCGGCGGCAAAAAAGGCCGGTAAGCGCTTCGAGGGAGGCAATCCTTGGGAGTGGTGCCATGTCACCAGCGCGGGCAAAGACATCCCCTGGCCCGTGTACGAAGTGCATATGCTCAACTCGCCGCCCGCCTGGGCGAGCATTCCGGAGACAGTCGCCTGTGCCAGCGCGGCGCTCAACCCCGAAGGTGAGAAGGGCTGGCGCGCCTACTGCCTGGAAGCCGGCCGCGCCGTCGCCGAGGCCTATCCCGATGCCAAGGAACATATTTACCAGTTGACCTGGGAGCCGGTCTCGCCCTGGGGCTTTAAAGGCACGGACGAGCAACTCATTCGCATCTATGAAATCGGCTATCCCGCCTTGCATGAGACCGACCCGAAGGCCGTCGTCATCGGCCCTACTAATGCCGGTATTTCCGCCACGGCGCTCGACATGGACGTGCGCTTGCTGAAGAAAGGCATTGGCAAATATCTCGATGGGTATGCGACTCATCCCTATCACGCCATTCTGCCCGAGCCGGAAGGCTACATCACCCATGTGCGCGCCTTGCAAGAGGCGATTCGGCAATACGCCGGGAAGCCGCTGCAGATTTGCGGCACCGAGCAAGGTTTCGACACGCAGGGTGACCAGGGAAAAGAACTGCTGCAGGCGCGCGGTTTGATCCGGGAAAACCTCATTGCGCTCGGCGAAGGGTGGAAACTCAACTACGCATTTTATATCGCGGATTGCGACGGCTACGGCTATTATTATAACCTCGACCCGCGCATCCCGTTTGGCACCACGCTGACCTGCCCCAAACCGATCGCGCCCGCCTACGCGGCGCAAAGCTTTCTGCTTGAAGGCCATCACTCGGTCGGCGCGATTGAATGGCTCGGCGAGACGTCCTGGGGTTATGCCTTCGAACGACCGGGCAGCCTGGTGCTGGCGCTCTGGGATTACAGCGGGCAACCGCACCAGGTGAGCGTCCCCGTTGGCGTCGCGCAGGTCACCGCCTATGATTGGATGGGCAATGCCCGCGTCATGCCCACGGACAAAGGTAACCTGACGGTCACGCTCACGCAAGACCCCGTCTATATCACCGGCGTCTCACCCGCCCTGTGGGGCAAAGACGCCAAGCACCCGCTGACCTTCAAAAGCACGCGCTATACCACCTTCCCGGGCGCGCAATGCGTGGTGATCGGCGAGGTGTCGGATACGCAGGGTAAAGGCTTTACCGGCTCCATGCTTGTCGAAGCGGACGCCAAACTGAATGTGGCGAAGATGCAGTTGCCGGTGAAGCTGGCACCCGGCGCGAAGCAGAGCGTGCCCATCCGTCTCGCCATCCCGGCGAATACGCCCCTGGGTACCTATACCGTGACGGTAAGCCTGGCGGACGCCAACGGGCGTGTGGCCGCCACCGGCCTCATGGTCACACTGCTGCCCTCGATTACCATTACGAGCGCCATGCCGACGCAAGTCGCCGGGAAACCTGCGCTGCGCGTTACCTTGCAGGAGGCCAAAGGCGTCGCGTTGCAGGGGAACGTGCTGACGGTCATCAAGGGAGTCCCGGAGAGCAAGCAGACGGCGCCCTTCTCCCTCTCGGCCAAGGGGATGGCCTCGGTAGTGCTGCCCTACGATGACGTTGATCTCGATGCGACGCGCATTTATGACGCGCAGGTGACCGTGACGACGAAGGCGGGTGAGAAATACGAGCGTACCTGCCCCTTTAACTATCTGGCGGCGGCGAAACTGCATACCGCTCCGGTGATCGACGGGCAACTGACCGAGTGGGCGAAGATCCCCGCCCTCGACCTGAAAGGGAAGAAATACGTGGTGCGCTCGCCGCAGTTCTATACCGGCGCGCTGGCAGCGCGCGTACAGTATGCCTGGGATGAAAAAGGGCTCTATCTGGCATATACGGTGACCGATCCCACATACGTGCAGGAGTACACCGGAATTAACACCTGGAATGGCGATTGCCTGCAACTCGGCTTTGACCTCGATCCGGGCAAGCAGACCCAGGAAAGCGGCAATACGCTGGCCGACGCCAGTATCAAGCACCGCTACACCGAGATCGATCTCGCGTTAACGAAGACCGGGCCGGAAGTCTTCCGCACCATGTCCTTCGATCCGGCGCGCTTCCCCAGCAGCCTTGTGCCGACGGTGAGACTCGCCGTGACGCGCACCCCGGCGGGGCTCAACTATGAGGCGTTCATCCCCTGGGAAACCCTCGGCGCGACCGAGCCCATGCACGCCGGAACCGTCATCGGCATCGGGGGTGCGGTGAATGATAAGGCGGATACCAAGCAAGCCGACCCGTGCGCCCTCGGGCTCTTCAACGGCATTGCCGGCAAGAAAGACCCGACGCAGTTCGGGACACTGCTGCTGGCGGAATAAACACCGCGCGCCGCCATCGAGAGCGATAACTCTCGATGGCGGCGCATGAGCCACAGGTTTTTTGGGGCCTTACCCCGCTTCCGCGTGTTCCTCTTTCAAACTGCCCACCGTCAGCCCGGCGGGCGCCGATTCGGTAGACGGGCTGGACGGCGTCACCTCGAACGGCGATTTGCTGTTGAGCAGTTCACTGACCTCAGCGAAGCCTTCCTGTGTTTTCGCCCCGGAGGTCGGATCAAGCCGGTAGAGCAGGCTGGTGAATTCGCCGGCATGCACCAGCTCCTCCAAAGCGATGTCATACAGCACCTTGCGCGCGTCTTCATTGCTCGTCGCGTCCATGTGCGACATGTACAGATGCACCGCCTCCAACTCCGCGGCGATATTGAGCATGATGGCGCGCACCAATTCACTGTGCGCCATCTGGCGTGGCACATTCCCCGGAAAGGGATTCGCAAATTCCGGCATCAGGCATCCTCCTGCGACGCCACCGGCATGCCGGCAGCAGAACTCACTAGCATAGTAGCAAGTTGTCGCAGGTCATGCGCGGCAATATCGGTACAACCGGCGTACAGCGGAGGGCGCTGCGGACATTGCGAACTGTATACCGCTATGGCTTCTCATCGATGATCGGCATGATGGCCTCGCGCAGGCGGTTGATCGCACGGTCCTCGATGGGGAGGAATCCACGCATCTCGCCCTGGTAGAACATCAAACGGTCCTGGCGAATGCACAGACGCTCCTGATAATCAAGCAGCGGCATCACGCCCCCGGCGAGCAGTACGAGCATTAACGCGTATACTGGCGCCAGCCCCCGCGCCATCACGCCATAATAGAGGCTGTCCGCTGTGGGGGCTTTGCGCAGGCCGGGCTGCACGCGCATGGTGATCAATATCGCCATATAGACGAGCATAATCGCCAGCGCACCCCAGGGGAATCTGGCATTTTGCCACCAGGGCTTGACGATGGAGAGGGGGATAGATAGGAAGGAGACAAAGAAAAACGCCACCCACACCCCTCTAGCGAGGCCGGCGAAGATACGCATGGCCTTCCCTGACGTCGGTAGGGGGATGCCCACCATTTGGCAGCGATCATGGAGTTTGCAGATAGCCCATTTGACAGGACAAATGATGAGCAGAAGCGAAAGCCCGAGCATCTCCAGGAGGAAGCGCGGCCGCAACCCGCCATCGACATACACGCTAAGGTCTCGTCCGGAAAGCGCGGGGCGCAGACTATAGAGGGCATACACCGCAAGCGGTAAGAGTACAGTCACCGCGACGATGCCCAGCAAGGTGCCCGGCGGCAGTGTGAGCAGCGGCAGGCTGATGCCGCGACGCCGTAGTGCGAGCGCCCAGCGCCAGCCGATGATGAGTTGCAGAATGAGCACGGTGGCAAGCAAAGCCAGGAAGGGGGCGAGAATATATTGGTGTGCGAGCGCATAGCCGAGCTGGCGGAGAGGGGTCAGCTCGTTATGGGTATAAAGCGTTCCCATGACCGGTGATAAATATAAAAAGATCGGGTGCGAGTGTTCTTGTACGTATTTCTCTTCTGCTGGGTCCGAGCGTTCGCGATTCAAGCGTTGGCGAGCCGCCTTCAGACGCAGATATAACGCATGGTCATGTGCAGCATGTTGTGAGAGGCCTAATTGTGCATAGATGGCGGGGGAACGATCCGTGCCAATTTCGGCGATCATCAGGGCGACCTGCGCCTTGATCAAGCTGTCAGCTGTTTGGAGCGTTTGCCGCGAGAACGGCTGCCATGCCCCGATGACCTCTATAGCCTCATCAGTACGCCCTTCGTTATGGAGTTGTTTGGCGAAGAAAGTGAGATTAAGCGCGAGTGAGCGGAATCGACTGAGTTCCGGAGAGAGTTCTATCTCTGCAATATTGAAGCGGGTGAGTTGGTCCTCGTAATGATCTGGAACAGGGAGGCAGTGAAGGCGTTCGTTGATGAGATCGACATGGTAGCCAGTACAATACCGTGCCTGTGTGCCCCGGCGGAGTTCAGCTATGGCACTGTCAAACAATGTGTGATCGAGAATGCGGTAGCGTGCGAATGTTCTGGTGTACCTTTCCTCGCTTGAGAGCTTGGGCTCGCCTGGCTTAGATTTGACAAAGTCGTCGTAGTTCTGGATGGCCGCCGTGGCCTCGATATTTGCCAGCAGGTAATGGTACAGACCGTTATCGGGGTCAAGTTGGCTGCCGCGACGTATCACCTCCTCGGCATGCCTGCGCTGTGCCGGGTTTCTGGCGTCGAGATCATACAGCGTGGCAAGCGCGAAATGCGCATAGAAGACACGGCTCTGCGGGTGGGCCTCCCAAAGAGCGCGGTGTCGTTCGGCATAGGTGGAACGGGACATATCGCCTCGTAGCATGAAATGCACGGCACGGCGCTTGGCAGTGGCGGTCGGTGGATACGCGTATGTCAGTTGCGCCACCTCGGACTCAATTGCAGTTTCCGTTTTCGGATCTTGGCCCAGCAATGGCTTCTTGAGTTCATTTATCCGCCAGTTGCGGATGCCGCACACAGTGATGGCTATCAGCGCGAGCAGTAACGCCAACGGCACTAAACCATAAAGCGCAAGGCGGCTCCAGCGGGTAGGGGGACCGACGCGGGCGGCGACGTCCGCGGCCAGCGTGTGGAGATCCTCTTCGGTCGCCGGCAATAGCACGGTTAGTGGTGTCGGTGGCACCAGCGGGGTGTTGGCCGGGGTGGGGATCTGTCCGTCGTCCACGGTTGCGCCTCCCATCTACCGTTCATACCTCGCACAGACGGCAGCAGCGGCGATTATTCTCCTGCAAGTATAATGGGCGACCGGGCGGCTGACAAGGCCATCCGGCCGTTGGCTGCTACACGCAGGCCAAACGTTTGGCTTCCAACTCTTCCCAGCGGGCGTAGAGCTGTTTTACGCGTTCCTCGGCGGTGTGCAGTTGTGCGCTGGTGTCGTGTAGCCGTTTGTGATCGGCGAGGACGGCGGGGTCTTGCAGCGTCTGCATGAGCGCCTCCAGCGCGCCTTCGGCGGTGAGGATGGCTTCCTCCATGCCTTCCAACTCGCGCGTTTCCTTCCAGGTGAACGCACGGGAGGTGGTGGACTTTTTTTGCGTGAGCGCGGCTTTTACGGCGGCGGGCTTCTCCACCCGCGCGACGGCTTGCTGTTGCGAGCGTTCCCATTGTGCGAATTCTGCGTACTGTGCCGCGCCCCCCTGGCCATCCAGCGCGAGCAGTTCGGTGCAGAGGCGGTCGAGCAGGTAGCGGTCATGCGTGACGAGGATGAGCGTGCCGGGGAAATCCAGCAGGCTCTCTTCCAGCACGTCGAGCGACGCGATATCCAGGTCATTCGTCGGCTCGTCGAGGATGAGCACGTCCGCCGCTTGCAGCATCATGTGCGCGAGCAGAATGCGTGACTGCTCACCGCCGGAGAGATCGCCGACGCGCATGACGAGTTGTTCGGGATGAAAGAGCAGGCGCTTGGCCCAGGCGGTGACATGGACGGGCTGCCCGCGATAGGTCACCGTGTCGCCGGTGGGCGAGAGCGCGTCGCGCAGCGTGATCGTCTGGTCGAGCCCAAGGCGGCTTTGCGTGAAGCGCACCACGCGCAAGCCCTCCGCCTGCCACACGTCGCCCGTGTCGGGTGCCAGTTCGCCGGCGATCAGGCGCAACAGCGTCGTCTTGCCGCTGCCGTTCGCGCCGAGCACGCCCAGCCGCATGCCCGCGCGCAGTGTGAGATCGAGGTCACGCACGAGGGGCTGTTCGGCCATCGTCTTGCTGATTTGCCGGACCTTGAGCAACACTTTCGTGCGGCGCTCACTGGCGGTAAAGCCCAGTTGCACGGTGCGCCCCGCCTGCATGTTGCGCTCCTGCGTGGCGGCCAGATCGTCCATGAGCTGCATGACGTCTTCAATGCGTCCTTTGGCCTTGGTGGTACGCGCGCGCGCCCCGCGTTTGAGCCACGCCACTTCGCGCGTGACCTGGCTCGCCAGCGCCTGTTGCGCGCTGGCCTGTCCGCTCAGAAACTCCGCGCGTTTGGTGAGGAAATCGCTGTACGCGCCCTGAATGCTGAAGTGTCCCTCCGGATAGATACGGCTCACCTCGATGGTGCGGTTGGTGACATTCTCCAGCAAGTAGCGGTCATGGCTCACCAGCAGAAAGGCAAAGGGCGCATTCTGCAGTAGTTGCTCCAGCCAGAGGATGCCTGGTAGGTCCAGATGGTTGGTCGGCTCGTCCAGCAGTACCAATTCCGGATCGGTGATCAATGCGCGGGCGATGGACAGGCGTTTCTTCCAGCCACCGGAGAGCGTCACTGCCCGTTGCGCGCCATCCGCGAAGTTCATTTTGCCGAGCATGACGTCTACCGCTATCTGCCGTTCGTGTTCGTCCAGCGCGGTAGCGGTGAGCGCGTCGCGCAACACGTCTTCCACGGTGGCGTCCTCGGGGAACTGCTCTTCCTGCGGCACGTAACTCAGGCGCAGTTGCCGCCGGGTGGCGACTTCCCCGGTGTCTGGCGTCTCCTGCCCCGCGAGAATTTTCAGCAGCGTCGATTTGCCGGCGCCATTGGGGCCGATGAGGCCGCTGCGCTCTCCGTCGAAGAGCCCGAGCGTGATGCCGGTGAAGAGCGGGCGCGCCCCGTACGCTTTGGTCAGTGATTCACAACTTAACAGAGGTGGCATAGAACCTTTCCGGAATGCATATAGCAGATAGAACAAGGGAATAATTCGCTTTAGCGGTCGGTTTGTCCTGCGCAATACGCCGAAAGAAGCCCCAGACACGGGCGCGGAATCATCGGGTCGGCAGGAATCCCTCGTCTCTCGGCGAAAAATTACTATAGTATATTGGGTGACTACCATGGTACCGTACCCCAGGTGGTGCGGGAACATGCGCGAATGGGGGAGGAAGATGTCTTCAGTCGTTGGAATCATTCCCGCGCGGTACGCATCAACACGTTTTCCCGGCAAGCCGTTGGCAGATATTGGCGGACAGCCGATGATTCGTCATGTGTTTGACCGGGCCTGCCGCGCCGAACACATCGATGAAGTGCTGGTGGCGACGGATGATCAGCGTATCTTTGATGCGGTCATGCGTTTTGGCGGTGAGGCCATTATGACGAGCGACGCGCATCGCACCGGCACCGACCGGCTGGCGGAGGTGGCGAAACGGCTCTCCTCGGTGGATATCATTGTCAACATCCAGGGCGATGAACCGCTCATCGAACCCGACGCCATCGATGCGGTGATCGCGCCGTTGCTCGCCGACCCATCGCTCGTCATGTGCAGCGTCATGTCGCCCATGCCGGACGCCATCCGCTCCTGGGACGCCAATATCGTAAAAGTCGTCACCGACCTGCAGGGATTTGCGCTGTATTTTTCGCGTGCGCCCATCCCATCCCCGCGCGAGGCGCTGCTCGGCCCGGGCCCGTGGAAAAAACATATCGGACTGTACGCCTACCGTCGCGATTTCTTGCTCCAATTGAGCACACTACCGCCCACGCCGCTGGAACAACTCGAAAATCTCGAACAACTCCGCGTGCTGGAGCACGGGTATCGGATCAAAATGGTCGAGCGCGCCGACGACGCTTCCATCGGGGTGGACACGCCACAGGACCTCGAACGCGTGCGCGCCATCCTGGAACACCGCCTGATTGACCAAACGTCAAGACATTAATTACGGAAGAGGACTGCACGCGTCATGCACAACGTTACCGTTCGCGACATCACCATCGGCCAGGGACATCCACTGGCGCTCATTGCCGGCCCCTGTGTATTAGAAAGCCGCGACATGGCTTTCCGCATCGCCGAGGAGGTATGCCAGCTCACCGCCGAACTCGGCATCCCGTATATTTTTAAGGGGTCGTTCGATAAAGCGAATCGTACGGCGCTCTCCGCCTTCCGCGGTCCGGGCCTCTACCAGGGGTTGGAAATTCTCGCCGCTGTGCGCGACGCGTTTAACGTGCCCGTGTGCACGGACTTCCACGAGCCGGACCAGGCGGCGGAAGTCGCCAAGGTGGTGGACCTGCTGCAGGTGCCGGCGTTTCTCTGTCGGCAGACCGATATGCTCGTCGCGGCTGCCGAAACCGGCAAACCGACTTCGGTGAAAAAAGGGCAGTTTCTCGCACCGTGGGACATGCGCAACGTGGTGGATAAATTCACCGGCGGCGGCAACCAACAATTATTGCTCACCGAGCGCGGCGCATCCTTCGGCTACAATAACCTCATTGTGGACATGCGCTCGCTGGCCGTGATGCGCGACTTCGGCTACCCGGTCATCTTCGATGGCACGCACAGCGCGCAGTTGCCGGGTGGCACGGGCACCGCCACCGGCGGGCAGCGCGAATTCATCCCCGCTCTGGTGCGCGGCGCGGTCGCCATCGGTGTCGACGCCCTCTTCCTCGAAGTCCACCCGGACCCGGAGCGCGGCTTGTCCGACGCCACGACGATGTGGCCGCTCGCCCGGTTGCGCGAACTGCTGACGATGGCGCAGCGCATTGACGCGGTCGGTGGACGGCAGCTCACCCCGGCGCTGTAGTGCATATGATCCAGAAGCAACACGCGTGCGGCGGAG
>DASXVL010000223.1:0-10476 GCA_036504255.1 Armatimonadota bacterium
GATCCGCGTGTGGCAGCCTGGACGAAAATCTCTACGCGATCCGGCAACCGACTTTATCCGCGCGCTGCTGGTCGCATTTTCGACGACGCCTGCGCGACCAGGCCAGCACCGTGCGCTGTCCCTCCGCACGGTACTCTCGGCGCGCCAGCGCCGAATTCGACGCAATAACCTTCCAAGCGCGTGTATTTTCTCGGCAATTATCGTCTACCGTAACATCAGGTTGTCGCATCATCGGGCATAGTTATAGCTAATGATTTCACCGATGATTACGTATGACCTGGTGCCCTGGCAGGGTGCGTTGCCGGCGCGGATAGGCGCGGAGTGGGACTATCTGACCGCACTCGATACGGCAACGCCGCTGTTCAACTACCGGGAATGGCTCACCCTGGCCGAGCCGTGCGCGCCACGTGCCCCGCGCGCCCTGCTCATCATCCGGCAAGGCGCGGAGCCGATTGCGCTCTTGCCCCTGCAGAAGAAATCGCCGTGGACCTGGGGGTTGCTTTCCTGGTTTGGGCAAGCCGATCAACAGCTCTTGCTCGACCCGGCGCGGGAAGCCAACGCCTGGACCGGTGTGGCACGCTGGCTACGCGCCACGCCGATAGTGGCGCAGCTCTCCTTGGGCGCCACGTGCCACGCGCAACGCATCGACCATTTTCGCCAGGCGTGCGATGACGTGGGACTGACCTGCCTGGTGACGGCGCATGAGAAGCCGGTGGTGTTGAGTACCGTGCCGGAGAGCTGGGAGGTGTTTCTCGCGTCGCTCGGTCCGCGCATGCGTAAAGATATTCGGCAGGCGGAACGTGCCCTCGAACGCGACTTTCCTGACCTGACCGTCGATTTTCTCAGCGATCCTTCGGCATGCCACGCGGCGCTCGACGAACTCATTACGCTGCACCGGCAACGCTGGGGCGATAGCCTCGGCGGCTGTATCTTTGACAAGGCGTCTCATTGCGTCCAGTATCATTTGGCGCTGGAGTGGGCGCTGCGGCGCGGCTGGGCGACCATCTCCGCGGTACGCGCCGGCGGCCACACGCTCGCCACACAGGCGCTCTTCCACATTCCCGGACAGCAGGCGCTCTACGCGCAATTCATCGCGCGCGACACGGAGCGGCTACCCAAACGCTATAGTCCGGGGATCGTGCTCATGAGTCATATGCTGCGCTGGGCCATGGCGCGCGAGGTCAGCCAGGTCAATCTGGGTGCGGGCGCGGGCGCCTACAAACTTGTCTTCAACGGGGAGCCTCTGCCCCGCTGGAAACTGGCGATGGCGCGTTCACCGCTCGGCGCCACCGTCGCGCACACCATCAACCGCGGGCTCTATCTGGCGCAACGCACGCCGCGCTACACCACCTTCTACGCGCAACGCCTCCTGGACGGCATCGCCCACCGCTACGACGGCATGGCGCCTGGGGGGGAGGAGCCTGGTTACGCTGGTGTCGGGGAGTAAGTATCGACTCACCATGACCTTGCTTTGGCCGTCATGCGCCAGAAATTTGCGCGTTCGTGGTACAAATCACGCGCAAGAACAGGTGTGGACGTAAAATTGCGCCAGGATGGGCCACCCTGTTATCGTCACCTGTAGCATATTAGTGGTATATGCTAACCAGCGCTGCTACCATTACATATGAGGTCATACTTTGGCAGGGTGATCTTCCGAGCCAGCTCTGCGCGGATTGGGATTACCTGGCCACGCGCGATACCACGTCGCCCTTCACCCATCGGGCATGGCTCGACATCGCCTATCGGCATAGGGCCATCGCGCCGTGGGGGGTGCTCGTCATTCGGAAGGGAGAACACCCCATCGGGCTCTTCCCGTTGCGCAAAATATCTCCCTGGACATGGGGGCTCGTCTCCTGGTTCGGGCAATCCGAGTTGCAACTGCTCGTCGATCCGGCCTGGGCCATGGAAGCCTGGACCGGGCTGGCGCAGTGGTTTGCCACGCGACCGGGGCTGGCCTACCTCTCGTTGGGCTTGAGTAGCGACCCGGCGCAGGCGCGGTATTTCTCCGAGGCGTGTGCACTGGTGGGGCTGACCCCACACATAACCGAGCATGCTATGCCCGTCGTACTGAGCACCCTGCCGGATTGCTGGGAGGCGCTGGATGGGAAGATGCGCAAGCGCATCTTGACGGCGGAACGGGACCTGACGCGCGATTACCCCGACATGATGGTGGAATTCGTGCGCGAGCCCGTCGCTTGCCTGCGCGCGCTGAATGAACTCATTCGCCTCTTTCGCCGGCGCTGGGACGGCGAACTGGGCGGGAGTGTCTTTCATCAGGCGTGCCAGCAAGTCGCCTATCATGACGCGCTCATGTGGGCGGTCACGCACGGCTATGGCGGCATTTCCGTGTTACGCGCTGCCGGGCGCACGCTGGCGGTGCAGACGTGTTACCATCTCCCCGGACACGACACACTCTACGGCCAGCTCATCGCCCGCGATACCGAGGCGTTGCCGAACCGCTACAGCCCTGGCGTCGTGCTCATCGGCCATATGATTCGCACTTATATCGGACAGGGGATTCATACCATCCACCTCGGCGCGGGGGCCCGCTCCTACAAATTCCTCTTTAATGGACAGTCGCACCCGCGTCTCAACCTCGCCGCGTCACGCGTGCCCCTCGCCGCCGCCCTACTCCCCGGCCTCGACCGCGCCCTGCACCTGGCGCAACGCGCGCCCATCCACGCCGCCTACTACGCGCAACACCGCTTGCTGCACGGTACAGCGCAACAGCGGAAGACGGGAAAATGACACGGGTGAGTATAGGGGGCTGAACGGTGCGCATGCCTTTCCCGGCAGTGGCATGCCGGGCTAAGCGTAGCCACCGCTCATCCGGGTGTGCCATAACGACAAAAACCGGGTGTTTTCTTATGCGCCGGGTGCTAGCTCAACCGGGTGCCCTGGTACTGCTGGCTGGAATACCAGTATTTGTCCTCGATGCGGTAGACCAGCGGGGCAGCAGGACTGGACGGCAGATACACCTCGGCAGGGGCGTCGGTATAGCTGGGCGGAGTATAGTTTTCGAGGCGTATCTCGCCGCTGATCGGCAGATCACGGATTTCGGACAGACTCGCGGTAGGCTGCAGCGGGCGTAACGTGGCTAGGTAGGTGGCTTGTTGCTCGCCGCTCATGCGGGTGGTGAGGAGCATCGGGACCGGGCTGGTGCTTGCGATGACCTCTGAGTTTTCGCTCGCAATGTGCTACAAGCATACCGTCACCGGTGCCCCCTGTAAATACCCTGGTTTGTCCGGGAACGCCAATCTCCTGATTGGCCCGCTTTGCATCGCCATGCGGGAGCGTGGCATTCCAAGTGGCAGTTCCGCCCCGCAACCCGTCGCCGCGTGCCGAAGGCGGCGTTCCCGTGTATAATACCCATGACGTTCTTTCAAGGAGAGCACCCGAGATGTTTTTGCATGCCGTCTACTTTTGGCTCAAAGATGACTTGACCACCGCACAACGCGCGGATTTCGCGCGTGGCGTGCACACGCTGCCCGCCATCCCGGTGGTGTCGCGCGCGCACATCGGCGAGCCCGCCGCCACCAACCGCCCGGTGATCGACAGCAGCTATAGCTATGCCCTGGTCCTGGAATTCGCCGACCAGGCCGCGCAGGACAGCTACCAGGAGCACCCGGTGCACCTGCAGTTCGTGCAGGACTGCCACGAGTATTGGACGCGCGTCCAGATTTACGATAGCGTGGGCTAATTAATCCAGGGTAAACCCCCAGCTCTGCCGGGGAGTCTCCCTGCATGTGCTGACATCGTTTATGAACGGAAAGCAGAGGAATGTCCTCGTGCGTGGTGGCACTATCAAAGCAAACGGGATAGCCGGGCTAGGGCCCTGTTCCAGACAGTGCTATTGACACTAGGCTAACCAGAAGTCCTTAGCACCGTCTGGAACAGGGCCCAAGCCCGGCTATCCCCGGCCGGAAAGGACATCCTGGATGGGATCACTTACAAGGCGCAGAGCCAAGTAACAATACACCGCTTTGCGCGGTACACAAAATCAAGCCTCCGGCTCTGCCGGAGGTTCATGACTGAAGGAGCCCCTCACCCATACTTGGGAGAGGGGTTGAGGGCTATGCCCGAGGACAGATATTGAAATTTCAGGAAAAAAAGCGTTTCCAGGTGTTGTTGAACGCCTTATCCGAGCACGATCGCGCGCAATTGCGCACGCGGGCGGAGGTGGAGCGCAAGGAAATTATGGGGCAACGCAAGGGCGCGCTTTCGCTGGATGAGGCGATGCTGCATCTGCTGGAGCGCGCGCGCGCCACGCCGGAGTCCGCGCCGACGGAAGCGGAAGCCAAATTCACCGGTCTGGTGGTGGGCCTCAGCCGACGTCACGCCAGCGTGCAGAGCGCGGACGAGGAAGAGCGCACCGCCCCGCTGGCCCCGGCATTGGCGCAGGCGCAGAAAAGCGCCATCGCGGTGGGGGACAGGGTCCACCTGTCCGGCGACCCGCTGCAGGTGACGACCGTGCTGCCGCGCCGCACGCGCCTGTCGCGTCCCGATCCCGGCTCGCCGCACATCGAGCGCGTGCTCGCCGCCAATATCGATGTCGTCGCCGTGGTCACCGCCACCAAATTGCCGCCCATGCGTCCGCGCCTGCTCGACCGCGCCTTACTGGCCATCGAGCAGGGTGGCGCGCTGCCCATCCTCGTCGCCACCAAAATCGACCTGCTGACGGAGGAGGAACGCGCGCGTGAACTCGCGCGCTACGACGCCTACATCACGCGCGGCATCCCGGTCGTCCCGTGTTCTTCCGCCACCGGTGAAGGCCTGCCCGCCCTGCGCGCCGCCCTCGCCGACCGCACCTGCGTGCTGGTGGGCAACAGCGGCGTCGGCAAATCCTCGCTGCTCAACGCCCTCGACCCGGCGCTGACGCTGCCCACCCGCGAACTGCACAAGGGCAGCGGCCAGGGACGCCACACCACCACCGCCTCACGCCTCTACCGCCTTGAGGGCAACATCCGCCTCATCGACACCCCCGGCGTGCGCGCCTTCGGCATCTGGAAGATGACCGAAGCCGAAATTCGCGTCTACTTCCACGAGTTCACCGACCTGGAAGACGGCTGCGCCTTCAACAACTGCAGCCACACCCACGAACCACGCTGCGCCGTCAAAGACGCCGTCCACGCCGGCGACATCCTCCCCGAACGCTACGCCGCCTATGTGCGCCTGCTGGGCGATGATGATGAAGGGAAAGGCTAGCAGCCTTCTCCCGCCCAGGGACGCGTTATCAGCCGAGCCAACATCACCCGCCGTGCGGAGACTGATCATAAATAAACTATCGTGTATCAGGGGGTCAATCGAGCTTGGGTCTACGGAAATATGCCACAAAAGTGAAAACGTTAGGGGGAGTTGAGGTGAAAATCAATAACCTGCCCCTGCATTTCCTACCGTGCGGATAAGTATTTGCGCGCGTTCGCTACCGATGTCCGTTTATACACAGATCGGCCATCACCGGGAGATGATCGGATGCTGTAGCTGTTATCGGAGTACAGCAACGGATGCCTATGGTATTGCTGACAAAGAGATGGTCGATCTGCATGATGGGGAATCGCGCCGGGTAGGTGTAACCGGTTCCGAATCCCGCTGCGCTGAACGCATCTACGTAGTGTTGAGTGAGTTGACGGTAGATGATGCCGCGCGGTGGCGTATTGAAATCACCGGCGATCAGGACTGGTGACCCGGCACAGGCGGCAATCGCAAGGACTGTCCGGTTTTGTTTGGAACGAGCGGTGACCGTGTGGCGTAGATAACTCTGCCTTGAACCAGAGCGTTGCTCAAGCGATCCGTGTGTCATTGTGGTCACATAGTGTATGGCGATCACGGTCAGCGGATGGCCGTCGATATCGATGAGTGCTTCGAGCACCACGCGCTCTGCGGAGATTGGATAGACTTTCGTTCGCAGAATAGGAAACCGGGAGAGAACCGCGACTTCGCCTCCTCTGGCCATCGACCATCCGGGAAATGCCTGCCGCAGTACAGGAGATCGTGTCGCGTCCGGCAACTCACGCACTTCTTGTAAACATACGATGTCAGGCTGCTTCTGCACGAGCGTCGTGACAATGCGGTCGAGACCGTCTACCAGGTGGTGTGCATTCCAGGTGATCACGCGGACGGAATTCCCACTCTCGGGCGCACTATTGAGCGGGAGATTTACGCCCAGTAGGACAGCGCAGAGCACGATTGCCGGGATATTCCAGAGCAGACCCTTCCAATGCCGTCGTACCATGGCGATGAGGAGTAAGAGTGCGGACGGAACGAGTAGCGGTTGCTGCGGCATGTAGGTCAGCAACGTTGACCACCACTGGCGCTCGCCAATGATCTCTTCTACCATGACCACGATAAGCAGGATGAGCAGGTTCACAACAGACCAGACCAAGAACGGGCTTACCCTTTTGCGTATAGGTGCGGTGTTGGTGTGTTTATCCATTATCACCAAGAAATATAACACTTTCAGACATCGCGGCACAATGCAGGGAATATACGGGACAGGCGAGAATCGGAGTCAGGAAAACGGCCTTACAACCGAAAACACCCAATCGTAGTACCAACGATTTTGCCAGATTCGGCATACTCGGAAAAATAGGGACAGACGGTATTTACGTGTCCCCTCCCGAGTAATTCCTCTCCAACCTGTCCTTAGTTCGCACCAACGTTCTTCTCCGGCTCTTTCCGCGGTCGTCCTCTGGGCCGAAGGGTCAGATGCTGGTCAAAGCGCTCGTTCAACGCGGCGACAAAGGCCTCATTGCCAATCGGGCGGCCGGTGCTCGTGCGCTGGCGAATCAGCTCGACTTCGGGCATCACTTCCGCAGATCCCAGGTATTCGCGCCAGGTTAATAGGGCGTCATCAGGGGGATAGGAGGCGCCGGGTAGGCGCAGGCCTTGCAGATGAGGTGCGGCACTCGACCAAGGCCATTCTTCGGGTGTCTTGACCAGTTGAGCGCGTACCGGATTCATTTCCACGTAGCGGACGGCAGCGGACAAATAATCCTCATCCAAGGGTGACGAATAATACCGTCCTTGCCAGAGATGCCCCACCTGCCGATCACGGCGGTGGATATACTGCGTATACTGCATGTGCCCGATCCCGAAGGTCCGGGCCAGCGCCGTCTCCAGATGGGGCACGGCAATCATATGGATGTGATTGGGCATGAGGCAATAGGCCCAGATCTCCAGCGCATAGGTGCGGGCATATTGGAAGATGAATGCCAGATACTGCGCATAATCCTCCTCATGGAAGAAGATTGGTTGGCGATAATTGCCCCGCTGGGTGATGTGATGCGGGACATCCACTAATACAGTACGTGCTGTTCGTGACATATCGGTAAGGTAACAAAGAAGTATGTTTGCTGTCAATAAATACCGTCTGTCCCTATTAATGGCTTCCCGTAGCACAGTCCATATAAGGCGCATAACCAAGTAACAGTGCATCAGGCTATCGGGAGCGTGAACGAAAACGTGCTGCCCTGCCCTACTTCGCTTTCCACCCATACCCGTCCGCCGTGCGCTTCGATGAGCAATCGGGTGATGTAGAGGCCCAGACCGCTGCCTTCCGTCGCACGGGTGCCTGGCGCACGATAATAGCGTTGAAACAGTAACGGCAGATCCTCCGGGGGAATCCCCGGTCCTTCATCGGTCACTGAGATCAGGACCATCCCCTCCTCTTGGCGGGCACGCACGCGCACCGGGGTGCCGGGGGCGGAATACTTTAAGGCATTGGAGAGCAGATTCATCAGCATGCGTTCCAGGCGGTTCGCGTCCGCCAGCACGGGGGGCAGCTGCTCGGGGATCTCCGTCTGAATGCGCCCATACTCGGCCATGGTCTCGGAGCGCGACACAAGATTAGTGAGATACGCCTTCACGTCGATCGCGTGTGTCTCCAGCGAAAATTCTCCAATTTCCAACCGGGTGACATCCACTAGGTCTTGGATCATCGCATTCATTTGCTGTGTGCCCCGCTGCACGGCCGCGACATCGGCATGCAGATCGCCATTCAGGCCGGCCTCGTCCAATCCCGAAGCCAATAGTTGGATATGCCCCTGGATAATCGTCAGCGGATTGCGTAAATCATGGGAGACGATCCGGAGGAAATCCTCCTGACGCTGTTGCAGGGCATGGAGGGCGGTGATATCTGTCAGCGAAAGCACGGCGCCGACAATCCGACCCTGTGCCGTCCGGATGGGCCCGGCGCTGGCGGAGACCCAGACGGCATGCCCTGCCGGAGGAGAATTCACCACCATCACGATGCCTTGCACGCGTTCACCCTGCAAGGCGCGGTGCGGCGGGAGCTCTTCCGGGGGAAACGGCTTCCCGTCCTGGTCGAGGACATGCATATGCTCCCAGCGATGCAGGCTGGCTTGCTGCCGTTCTTCGTCGGTGAATCCCAGCATGATGTACGCCGCCTCATTCATGCGCACGATTTGTTCATCGGTGTTATAGACAATCAAGCTGTCGGTAATGGCGGTAATCGTTGCCTCTAACTCTGCAAATAACCGCTCCCGCTCCTCCATGAGTTGGCGACGTTCGGTAATATCGGTAAAGGTGATGACGGCGCCCAGGGTGTCGCCGGAAAGCAGCCGGATCGGCGCCGCATTGACGGAGAGCCACCGGGTTTCCTGTGCATTCGTACGAAAGGCCATAATCTCGCCCGCCACGGTCTCGCCTGCCAGGGCACGGAGCGTGGGCAACTTCTCGGGAGGAAACGGCCTCCCATCCACGGTTTCGATATACAAGTTTTGGGTCGGGTCCAGAAATGGCGGGCGCGGCGTGACACGAAAATAGACCAGGAAGGCGTCAGCAATCGCATTATGGCGCAGAATGTGGCCCGCGTCATCATAAATGATTAACCCCTCGGCCAGCGAGGAGAGGGTGGCATCGAGTTCCGCCTTCCGCCTGACTTCACTGGTCAAGCGTCGGGTACGCAGCAAAGTGGCGACACGGAGGAGCAGTTCCGTTTTTTCGGCAGGGATGGGCACCACTTCGTCGATGACGTCCCAGTACGACGGCAGCAGCAGGCGCACGGCATCGCGCGGAATCAACAGGACGACCGGGAGATAATTGGGCGCCTCCGCTGCTTTGCGTTCCAGCAGACGCTCGCGCAGGCGTGCCAGCGCCGATCCGTCGAGGAGGCACAGATCTACCTGATCGGCCAGCGCGGCATCGGATGGCGGCAGCACCACTTCATATTGTGACGCGAGCGCTTCCGCGAGGCGCTGTCGATCACCCGGATGATCGACCAGCAAGAGAATGCGACTGGTGCGTGCGAAAAGGTCTATCATTTATTCCGCTGCCCTATTCGGCCCGACCCATTCCGGCACCCCCAGCAAGATGCCCCGCAAATCGATTAATGGGGGACCGAGCTCGATGCCATGCTCGGTGACTTCAATCGTCCGCAGTGTTTTCTCGAACCCGCTCATGCGTTTTTTTAGCACACCGATGGCCTTCAGCAAGGCGCCACGGACTTCAAAGTAGCGCAGGAAGATGATATTGTCGGACAGATAACTGATGCCAACCTCGGTGGCGCGAAAATCGCCGGTAATCATCTCCACGTCGGTGAGGAGGATGACGGTCACGCCCCGCCCCAACAGGTACTTGATGAAGGTATACAAGTGACTGGTGAGATCCGCCCCATGCAAGGAGAGCTGATAGCCCGCCACACTATCCAACATCACAACCCGCGCATTGCGCTGCTCGACTTCCGCGCGCACCAAGGTGGTGAATTCGTCCAGGAGAAAGCGTAAGGGCTGTACCGGGATGATCGCCAGCGTGCCGTCGTCGATCATGCGCTGCATCGGGATGCCCAGCCCGTCCATGCGTTGCACCAATGGCTGGTAGGCCTCTTCGTAAATAAAGACGACAGAGCGTTCACCCCGCGTGGCCGCCTCTTTCACAAAGTGCATGCCGACCGTCGTTTTCCCCACCCCGCTCGGTCCGGTAATGATGGTACTCAGCCCACGTTCAATGCCGCCGTGCAGCAGGTCATCCAACGCCGGGATGCCGGATGAAATCAACTCGCCCGTAAACGGTAAGGTGGGCTGTTCGGGATCCAACTGCGGAAAGACGGCCATGCCCGTCTCATTCAGGCGCATCGAGTGTGAGCCGAAGCGAAAGGCGGAACCGACATATTTTATCACCTGAATGGTGCGGCCGACGGGCGTCATCACCAAGTCAATCACGCCATCGCAGAGGAACTTTAGGCTGGCGTCAGAGGTGAACTCCGTGGTTTCCGAGGTCACGAGGAGGGTGGCTTCACCCCCTTTGAGAAAGCGCAAAAGGGAGAGTGACAACCGGCGAAAATCAAATTCGTCGGTGGCAATGTAGCGCAATTGCGTCAAATCGTCGACGAAAATCCGCCGCGGGTGCAGCGTCTGCAGCTTGCCGATAATCTGCTGCGTGAGCGGGCCGCGTTCGACATCGGACGGCATGAACACGCGATAGGATTGTAGTTCGGTGAAGAGTTCGGGTGTGGGGCTC
>DASXVL010000224.1:0-1726 GCA_036504255.1 Armatimonadota bacterium
CATTATAGACATTGTTGGTCCAGGTACCGCCAGTCTGCATGATCACCGGAGTGGTAATGACCATGCCGAGATCGCTGGCTTGCGGTTCGGTAACCGTGAAGGCGGTATCCTTCTGTACGTCATATTGATTGGCGCTGTCCCCTTCCTTCGCCCAGACGCGGATGGTATAGTCATGCCCCGCGGTGGGCGTCCAGTTGCAGGTGTTGCTGGACGCATAGGCCTGGAGGGTCGTCCAGTTACCTCCGTCATACCCCACCTGGAATTGATAC
Organism: Armatimonadota bacterium; assembly: GCA_036504255.1. Taxonomy (GTDB): domain Bacteria; phylum Armatimonadota; class Hebobacteria; order CAIYQO01; family CAIYQO01; genus DASXVL01. The sequence continues at coordinate 270 of DASXVL010000224.1, forward strand.
TGCACCATGGCGCCGCCGACCGGGGTCGCGGTGATGGTGATGGGATTCCCAACCTCGACCGGCGGATTGGGATTGGTGCTCACCTGAACGTCGCTGAGCGGCGCGGGCACAAGCTGTTCCTTCGCTGTCGCCGCCAGGGCGGTGACATTCTGCCCATTCACCGTGAGATAAGTACCACCGTAGAGTGCGGCATTGGTCACCGTGCCGCTGACGCACTTCACGTAGGCCATCTGTCCATCGGTCGCCACCCCGCCGGCGCTCACCGCGGCTCCGCTGCGGTTGAGAACCACGCTATATAGCGCGCCATCCTCGCCGGTGAAGCTGAAGACGGTATATTGGGCGTCATCATGCGCCACCGTGACGCCGCCTGCCAGCGTCGACGCCGGACCACTGCTGTGCGGCAGTAAGAGGGTGGTGGCGCTCACCGGGGCATTTGCCGTTGTGGTCTGGCGGATGCTGTATTGCACCTGCCAGCGCAACGGTAGCGTGCTGTCCAGGTTGGTGCCGTCCGGCAATTGCTTTTTATCCACCAGTTCCATCGTTCCCGCCTCGTTCGGGAGGAAGTAGATGAGCAAATCGCGCTTGCTGTTGTGCCACTGGGCGTAGACCGCGCCATTCGGGTTGCCGGAGCCGCGCACCGGGAGCCATTCCCCGAGATAACTGTTGATCCAGTTATTGCCATAATCCGGCCCGACATTGGCCGTCCGATAGAGACTGCCCCAGCGCAACCAGATGTCCGATTCGCCGGTCAGCGCGGTGAAGGTGACGCGGTCCTTCATCACCACGCCCACGTTTTTGATAAACACCACATCGCGGTCAAAATTCGCCGGATAGCCCTGATACCGGGTCATCTGTACAGTGCCGTAGCCAACGCCTCCCAGTTCGTAAACGTGTGCGCCCGTGACCGTGTCGTTGGTGTTCTTGTTAAAATAGACGGTGTTGTCATAGGGATACCCATCGAAATCCATGACCAGCGGGCGATCATGGTCCTCCGGCAGCCGTTCCATGTAACCGAGGGCCATCAACAGCACGGATTGATGATCGGATAGTTGGACGGTCATCGGAGGTTTCTTGTGGCCGTGGTCCGCATCGCCGACGGCGTCCAGCAACAGCGCGAGACCATCTTTGTCAGTGCCACTCGCGAAAACCAGCTTATCCGGTTCCCACGTCGAAAACAACTCCATGTGACGACCGGTTTGCTGCTGTTGTGCATCGGTGTTCTGGACAATGGTGTGCCGTTGAGTGAGGGCCACGTCTTTCTCACGGGGCGTCTCCCCGAGGCTGTCGTCAGTGATCGCCCAGGCGTCCAATAGTGACCACCCCGCTTCCGAGCCGGTATACCCCCAGCTATCCAGATCCTGGATGCGGTTAATCCCATAGTTATAGATGCGGTGGGCGGCCTGTTTGAATCGGCCATCGTGATACTGGGCGGCGGCGGCTTCTAAAAAGTAGACCCA
>DASXVL010000225.1:0-17659 GCA_036504255.1 Armatimonadota bacterium
ACCGATAGGGAACGCCACGTGGCGTTCCCTATCGGTATTTTGGTTTGCGCTCAGCGAGTGAAACACCGTTCGCCGGTGTCAAACACCAGTAACTATTCCCACGAAAGGACACTCCCCTTATGCACGAACGTATGCCCCTTCTCTGGCGCGCCGGCCTGCTGATGCTGCTTTGCGCCCTGCCTATGAGCTCCCTGTGGGCGCAAGCGCCGGCCCAGCCGCAACCCGCCGACATTACCAAGGTACTGTCCGATGTACTGACCTTGATTGGCGTGCAGAACACCGCCACCCTGCAGGTGAAACCGGGTGATAAAATTGCCTTCATGGGTGACAGTATCACCCAACAGGGTGGCTATGTGCGTCTGGCCGCGTCTGTGCTGAATATGAACTATCCCACATTGAAGCCCGTGATCATCAATGTGGGCGTCAGCGGACAACACGCGGAAAATATGGAACCGCGTTTTGAAAAAGATATGCGGCTGGCCGAGAAGCCTGCGTTCACCTTTATCAACGTCGGCATCAATGATGTATGGCACCGCATGAAAGCTGAGCATGACCCGGCTGTATTGGAGGCCTACAAGGTGAACGTCGCCAAGATGGTCGACAAGGGGCTGGCCTCAGGGGCGCAGGTGGTGCTGCTCACTCCCACCATCATCGGGGAAGACGCCAAGAATGAGAGTAACGCGCGCCTGGTCATGTACGTTGACGCGATGAAGCAGATCGCCGCCGAGAAGAAATGCCAGCTCATCGATCGCATGATATGTTTTTGAAAGCGCTCGCCGCCAAGCCAGCGACGATGCGCCTGACCGCGGACGGCGTGCATATGAGCCAATATGGCGATGCCATCATGGCCTACGGCGTGCTGCGCGCATTGGGTGTCCCCGATGCCACGATCGCGGCCACGGATGCCCCTGCCCTGTTCCGCATTCGCGCGTTAGGCATACCGCTCACACAGTTCGCCCAATCCCTCGAAGTGCCGCCGTCGCGCTTTTTCAGCAAGCCGGAACTGACCAACTTGCTTGGATTCTGAACCAATAGCCGCTGCCGTCAACGCCCACTTGTCTTGCTGCTCTGTCCATCGTAAGACAAGCTGGGCGTTGTTGGCGCTTCCCAAACGGTGGTATATTGCCGTTTACTCAACACTGGCTCTGGAGGTCTTCCCCCTTATGCTTACCCATCATGTCCGCGGTTTGCGGGCATTTTGTGCGTTACGTGCCTTGACCACGTTGCTCGCGTCGGCCTCATGAATATTGCGTCGCCCCTGGTGGCGGAGAATACGGCGACCAATCTCGCCACTTCGCTCATCAAAAGTGGCATGCAGGTCACGGCGCGCGGCCCACTCAACCAGACCATGAAGGATCTGAATGTTGCCGATCCGAATATGATCGATGCGCAGAAAGCGACGAACATCGGCATGCTGGTGACGGCGGACCGTGTCGATGGCATCAAGAAGATTCTCCTCACGCCATAGCAGGTCGTACGCGGCATAATATAGCAACAGGGGCCGGCGCATTGCCGGCCCCTGTTGCGTATTACCCCGGGCTTCACACTTATGGTTTCGGACTCTCCCGCAGCAGGTAGAGTTCGCAGTTATCGATATAGGCCGAGCCTGAAGCCCAACTGTAGGCAAAGGCGATGCTCAACGCAGTGGCGCCGTCCGGTATCTCGAAGATGCCTTCCATGGGATGATAGGCGTCCCGATCACCGAGCGATGCGACCGTCAAGGAGAGGCCTCGGCCATAGACGAAAGTCGTCGCGGGCGAAATGGCCTGCGGGTCCACTAACGTCGGCAGCTCTTTGCCCTTCGCGTCGAGCGGGCGTAACCAGGTGAGCATCGCACGCTCGGGCAGTTTCGTGAGCGCGCGGAACAGGTAGACCTGGCCGGGCTGCACGGGCACGGTCCAGCCGCCAATGCTCATATTCGACTTCGGTGTCAGGCGCGTGATCTTCAAGCTACGTCCCTGGTAGGCGCCCTCGCTCGTCAGGGAACACTCGGCGTTACGCGGACCTTCGTCCTGCGCCCATGAAAAGTTCCAGCCTTCCATCTTCTCCCCCGGCAGGGCGGTGCGGTCTTCGAAATCGCCGTTGCGCAGCAAGTTCACAAACGGTTGCGCGGGACCGGTCAAGGTGATATCGCCGAATTCCGTGGCGTTCTTGTCCGTCACGGTACTGAACCATGACATGCCGCGCCGCCCGGAATCTCCGCCGTCATGGTCGTCGATGGTGAAGGCGACACTGATGGTCTGCCCGAGCTTTGGCGTGAACCCCATCGCCAAGTCACTCCAGGGAATCGCCGCTTCATAGACGGTTTCAGCGCCAGTCCGCTTCACGGCGATCTTTGCGCTGCTCACATCGCCCTTGGGCATCGGCCCATCATACCGGCGTACACGCGGGTGGTCCTGGAAATCGGAGAGCGTGACCATCTGGAATGGTGCTTCCTTGCGCAACCCGCGCGTAACATCCACCAGCAGTTCAATGGAATCGAAGTTGAACTCGCCGCCCGGCGTGCTGGCGGGAGCGTAGGTGTCGTCCGTGACGCGCGCGGCGACATACAGATTTTTCGCATCCCAGGCCAGATACATCTTGCCGGAGATATCCGACGGGCCGCCCCAGGCTTTGGTGCCGCTCATGATGCGGAATTGATCGGCCCGGTTCACCACCAACGGCGAGGCCAGCGCCCACTCGGCAAGGTCACCATCAATGACCGGCGAGGCGGCAGGGGCGGCCTGGAAGTTCAGCGCGTCCGCCGCTTCGTAGGTGCGGGTCGCGGTGCGTAAACGCGCACGGAGGGACAGCCGCGCATCGCGCATCGGGGTTTGCGGCGTGACATCGATGTAATAGGTGCGCGTCTCGCCCTGGCGCAGGTGCGCCACCAGGTAGGAGGCGGGCGTCAGGGTCAGTGCGGATTCCGGCGAAAGCACGAGCGTGCCGTTCAGTTCCTCCGTGCGATTATTGGTCAGCGTGACCGCCACGCGCGGGCGGCTCGGGTCGAGGGTGGCCTGCCGCATCTCCAGCTTCACGGTGGAGGCCGGACGGATGCTCTTCGCGCCGAGCAGGTATTGCGGCATAGGCGAGAGCTTGATGAGTGCAATACCGTTCGTCGTTTTCACCTGCCGCCGGTTGCCCATCACGTCGGAAATGGTCACCGCAGGTACGCCGACCTCCAACTCTGCAGTCGCTTCCGGTCCGGTGGACCACATGATGCCGACCACGCCTTGGCGCACCGAGCGCTCACGGACATAAATGACGCCTTGCGGGATGTCGAATTTGCTGGTGAAACGTCCCGCGCCCAGGTTCTCCGTCATCGTCGCATAGGCGACGAACTGCGGGCGCACACGGCGCAGGTAGGTGAGGCTCCCATCATCGTTGCCGAGAATCATGCCCCACTGTTCCATGTGCATGAAGTTCGGGAAGGTGTAGAGCACCGACGTCCAGTAGGTAATCATCTTGCGCACCGCATCCGCTTCTTGCGCGTAGTGCTGCGGACCAATGGGCTTGCAGTTCGCCTGCGCCGAGAATTCCGAGATGTAGAGTGGCAGGTTGGGCGCGCCGTTCTTGGTGAGTTCCGCAACGTTCGGCGGCCAGATGGCGAAGGCGCCGATGTAGGTATTCATGCCGAACGAGTCGATCTGCTCCTTGCTGCCGACCTTAAAGAAGAGACGCAGCACGTTGCCTTCGATATCCGAGGCGCACTGCGGGCCGAACAGACAGGTGGGATCGACTTTCTTCGCTGCGGCGTAGGCGACGAAATATTCCGCCCAATACTGGCGCACTGTGCCGCGCCGCCCCCAGATGAGGTAGTTCGCCCCACCCTGCGCATTGGCCTGGTTCGTAGGCATCGTCGCCAGGTCAAGCTCCTTCACCCCGCCATACATGGATTCCGTGCCATAGCGCCAGCAGTGAATGTCGTTCTTCAAACCGGAAACGAAGGCGGTGATGACGTCGGCGAGCACGGGATAATTCTCCGGCGCTTGTAGTTGCGGGCACTCGATGTGCCCCATCGGCGTCACGCCGTAGCGTCGCCATGCGGCGATGGATTCCCGTGCGACGGCAATGCGCTTGGCAATGGCCTGAGCACGCGCAATCGGGTCTTTCATCGCGAGGTATTCGTCGATGTAAATGGGGCCGCCACAACCGAACCAGGTCTTCCCCATGCCGGCGGCATCCATGAGCTTCCCGAACTCTTGCTCTTCGTCCGTGCCGATGGCCGAGCGGAACATGTGATTCCACAGGCTGAAGGGGTAGTCCATACGCCCGCGTTCCGCCACGCCGGTATCCTTGCGCGCCATGATGGCAAAGCGCGTCTCCCCCTGATCGAGGGCCTTCCCGCCTTCCAGCAGGGTATAGCGGATGTAGTACGCGCCGAAGGCGAGATTGCCCGGACGCTCGATCAGCACGCGATCGCGCCCGAATGGGGCAATCCGCGCGGCGACTTTCCCACTCGATAGACGATTCGCCTGCCAGTCGAGTATTTCGTAGGCAATCGTCACGTCACGTGGGTCGCCGATGAGATTGCTCACCTGCAGGGCAACATCCTTCTTCGGTGCGGCGCTCGAGCTTCCAGTCTGTGCGCGATCGAGGTAGAGTATGCCGCCGGGCATATCGGTAGCGCTTTCTGCCTTCAAGGTATTGGGGCGGAACGCCGGGCTGGTGCCCAGGAAGGGTAGCGCACTGGCCGTGCGCGCATCTTCATACGCCTCCTTCGCAGTGATGGCGACCCGGCCCTCATTTGTAAGCGTGCGGCGCTTGGTCGGCACTTCGTAGAGCGCAATGTTATCCACCAGCACAAAGCTGCGGTTATCCGGACGCTGGCGGACGACGCCGCCATCCAAATCATAGAACGCGTGTGTCATGGCTATGACCACACAGACAGACGCCGTGCGCTCAGGCGCCACGAAAGGCTTACCCACCACGGGCGACCAGCCGGTCATCTCGAAAGGCAGGCTATCCGGCAACCAATCTTCCCACATATCGCGATAGGGCAGGATGCGCCCGTCGCGGTCGAAGAAAAGCACGCGCACCGGGTTGACATTACCGCGATCCAAGTCCTGGCGGTTCGCATACCAGAGGAACGCACTGGCCTGATAGACATGGCCGGGCGTGGCAGGAACCGCTTGTGAAATCCAGCGCGGGGAGACTTCCTCACGCGCCCCGGCGTAATTGCCCCCCGGCATGCCGCCCGGCACGAAGAGCGCGCGATCACGCTCACCCCAACTCTTCACAAACGGGGCACGATCAAAAAGCTTTATACAGCGCGCGCCGGAAAACGCCCCACCCTGCTGCCAGGTCGCCGCGCCGTTACGATTGTCGCCGATGATTTTCCAGCCGATCGGGCTTTGCTCGCCCGCTTCCAGCGTGCCATTCGGCACGAGATTCGTCCCAAAGTTCACCCCCGCCGGTTGCGCGGTCAGCGCTCCGGCGTCAGGCAGGCCGGATTGCGGTACGTCAATGCCAGTCGGCGTGACTTCGCCCTCTGCCAGGCGGACGCCCTGCAGCGTGACTTCCGCTGGCTTACCATCGCCTAAGCGCTCCAAGCGGAAGGTGATCTGCGCGCGCGCCGCGGCGCTGGGCACTGTGACGTTATCCGCCACGTCTTGCCATCCCGTACTGTTCTTCATCAGGTACCATTGGTAGCTGACCGGAGGAAACCCGAGCGGAGCGCGCAACGCATCAATGTCACGCCCCTGTGTGTCAAGCCAGGTGACCACTGCCACCAGCTTCACCGCCGAGGAAAGGTCATGCGCGCGATACTGGAACGCCAGGGCCATGCGCGCGTTTCCGGACACCGTGATGGGCGAGCTCTGCAGCGCGCTGTCACCGGTCGCCGCCAGGTTGAGGGTGAGGATTTGCCCCTCTGCATGCGCGCCGCCCAGCCCAGGGAGCGCTTGCCAACTCAACTCGGCCGCAACGGCCACCGCACACGTCAACACAAGGACGGCGCAGAGTAATAGGATCTGATGGCGCATGAGGATTCCTCCATAGGTACAACGGTCATTCGTTGGGATACACAGGTTGGGCAGAATACGCAACCGGACGGACGTCTCGGGTTTCTACCGGGGCAAGCAATGCGACTGGCGCACATCGACACAGCATCTTGGTATTATTTCGCCCGTATCATTACGCGTCAAGCGTGCAGGCCAGCGTGACAGCATGTGACGTGTAACAGAGGGTGTATGGATTTACTGTGAGTACGGTATCCGGCAATTGATGCGAGAGATCATGAAAATCAACGGGATTGCCCAACATGGGAACAGTGGCCGGTTGGGGACGGGCACCTGCTTGCTCTCGGTACCGATCTTGCGCGGCGTCCGTTGCCCGTCCCCCGCTGTTCGTCCCTTGCATACGCGACAAGGCGATAAGTGTTCGGCATTGGCTAAAGAGGCTATTTCCGGGGACAGGCAACGGACGCATGGGTTAACGTGCGTAACTGGCCGCAACTCAGGTGCCTGTCCCCAACTGATGCAGAACACGACAAAATTTGGGGACAGATGTTCGCTGCGTTACCTCACAGAAAGTACATGCACCAGGTAGGAGTTTTTTACGTATGCACGAATAGTAAAGCTATCGTTGTTCACACGAAAGGTTCCCGCGATGTCGCTTCTTCATATCAACTATTTCAGCGCCGCCTTGGAAAAGCAGTCGGCCATGTACGCTATCCTGCCCACCGGAGATGGTCCGTTCCGCACGATGTATATGCTGCACGGTCTGTCGGACGATTACACCATCTGGCTGCGCCGCACCAGCATCGAACGCTATGCCGATGAGCTGGGGATTTGCGTGGTGCTGCTCGATGGCGCGCGCTCGTTCTACACCGACGCGGAGAACGGCGGCGCGAAGTATGAACAGCATATCCTGGAGTCCGTCGCCTTCATTGATCGCACGCTGCACACCGTCAACGCGCCGGAGGCGCGCGGCATCGGCGGGCTATCCATGGGCGGATACGGCGCGATGAAGCTCGGTTTGAAGCACCCGGAGATCTTCGGCTCGGTCGCCTCGCATTCCGGCGTGCTCGACCTCGCGACCTTTGTGGACCTGGGAAACAATCCGGAATTCACCGCCATCTTCGGCGCCCATGTCGCGCCCACGGAAGACTGTTTCGCCCTCGCCGAGACGCCCGGCGCGAAACCGGCGCTCTACATCGACTGCGGCGAAGACGATTTTCTCATCGAGCACAACCGGCGTTTTCACGCGCACCTCACGCAACTCGGCATTGCCCACGAATACGCGGAGTATCCCGGCGCGCATAGTTGGGAATACTGGGATCAGCACGTGCCCGCCGCCTTGCGTTTTCATCTCGCACACTCCGCGGCGCACGCATAACACCACGAGGAGAACACTGGCATGGCCCAGCGGAGTACGTTCCATCATCGCGCCATCGATTGGACACTGGAGGATATTCACGCGGTGTTGGAACACGGCGAGCAGGAGAACGTCACCCTGGACTACAAGGCCTCGCTGGCCATTGGGGAGTGGACAGACCGCAACCGCAACGAATTGGCCAAGGATCTGTGCGCCTTTGCCAACTCTGCCGGCGGGTTAATTATCATCGGCGTGGGCGAGATCGAGCACAAGCCGGCGGTCATCGATGACGGTGTGGATACCACGCGCGTAAGCAAAGAGGCCATCGAATCGGCGCTGGCCGCGCGCATCACGCCGCGCATCGACGGCCTCACTATCAAGGAAATTCCCAATCCCGCCAGGGCCGGCTATGCCTATTATGTCATCGGCATTCCGCGCAGCATGCGCGCCCCGCACATGTGCAGCCCGTTGCATCGCTACTACAAACGCTATAACTTCGAATGCGTGCCCATGGAGCATTATGAAGTGGAAGATGTGCGACGACGCCAGAGCGAGCCGGCGCTGGCCTTTGTCTGCGAACTCCAACCCATCGAACACGCGCATCCCGATGGGCGCATGGCATACAACCTCGTCGCGGGCGTGCTCAACGACGGCAGCGTCAGCGCGCGCGACGTGCTCGTGCGCCTCTATATTCCGCGCTGGATCGTCGGACAAATCACCTGGAGCCCCAACGGTAGCCATCAGGCGACGACCTATAACGGGGTAGACGTCTACCGCTTCGACGTCTATGTGCGCGACAACGCCGGCCCCATCCCCATCTTCCCCAATGATGACCAGCCCTACCTCATTACGCGTGGCACCTCCCGGCGCATCGTGCTCTATCTGCCGGACGAGAAAACTGACCCCGACCTCGACACCACGCGCATCATCGCGCAACTCTTCGCCGACGGCATGCGCATGCGTAGCAGCGAACTGCCGGTCGCCACGTTGTATTAGCCGGCGCAGAGGCTTTCCGAATAGCGCAGTACGAGCGGGATAATGCTCCTGGGCGACGACACACGCTTTACGCCGTGGCTCAACACAACCGGCGCACTGCGCACTCCCGAGGGCCTCGCGTTTCGCAGGCACCACCCTAGCGCAGACAGCATGGCGGCCCTGAGCTATCAGGATCGCCACGAATCGCTCGGCATACTGCGTACGACTACAGCTATTAGGAACTCGGCTTGTAGAACTGGCCGGGCTTCACGAAGCCGGTGGCCTTGTCACCGGCCATCCAGATCCACTCGCAATCCCGTCCAAAACAGCGTTCCAGGTCGGTTACGAGAGCGCAGCACTTCAGCCCTTGTGCATGAATCTCTCGATGAGTTCCACCCTGTCAGCGCGTCCGTAGATCTGGTTGTCGCGTTGTAGCCACTCCAGCGGGGAGATGGCGATCGTCTCTCCTCTCCATTCCACCTCCTGCAGTGAGCGCATATCGAAGGGGACATCGCTGGCATTATTGAACGCAAGACCGATATTCGCGTGAACGAACAGCCCACCCAGCCCTGCCATGAGCCAGCCCTCGCACCGTTCCAGGGGGTAGATGGTTTCGCTGACGAAGAGCTCGCGTAAGGACCACTGTTCCTGGCAATACCCTTCAAAGGTGTAGTACTTAGCGCGGTAGAGTTTCTGCGCCTTGATTTTCGCCAGGGCTGACCCCACGCTAAAATCCTGGAGTCCGTTGCGCAGCGTGGCTTCGCACCTGCGGAGTTCTGCCAACTCGGCCGATGACAAGCTCGTGGGTTCCTCGGGCGATGTCATGTCTGTACTCATCACAGCCCCCACTCCTTCCAACGGATAGATGATGTATTTCGACTCTCACCAGGCTCCGACAACGTCTGGAGTATTGAATGCGAAATACGGGGTTTGGCGGCCCCCCCGAGCGTAGCGGAGACCGTTGCCGGGACTCTTGAGGGCACTCGGGTGAGCGCCCCACGAGCGGCGGCATCCAGATGGACCGGGAGCCCTGTCCGCAGGGCCGAGGCGACCAAACTACGTATCCAGGCCATGCTCGTATCTATTTGAGACGACGAGCAACGCGGCGCGCTGATGACGAGGCGTGCACACGAATCGAGTTCGGGAAGTACCAGCGGTTCCTCTGGCAAGAGCCAGAGCGCAGACCGTAGGCGCTTTTGTCGCATGTCATCGACTATCTGGTCAAGTTCGCACTGCAGGCCCACGCGAAAGGTCAGTTCGACATTGGCTCCATGTTTCCAGGACCTCGCAGCTGAAGAGAATGCGGTCCAGAGGAGAAAGGTATAGTATGGCATACTGACCAGGAGCTGATTCAGGTCGTCGCGTAATACGGCCCAGTCCGTGTTCGCAAAGAGATCCTCGGTTGGGCTGACCATGACCAGGGAGGACGCTGGGCTGCGTGCATTGTTGGGCGGCAGTTTTCCCCGCAGTTCGAGAAGACGCCGGGGATCAAATCGCGATTGCGGTGCGTCGGCATCTGCGTTGATGGTCAGTACATCCAGGCGCCATGGAATCCCTGTAAAGGTCGTACTTGGGCTGATAATCGATGGTAAAGCCACCGCGGCCTTAGTTTGAATACTGCGGACGGCCTGTGACACAAGTTTGGCAGTCAACGGCACGCCATGAACGTCCCGGCGCGTGATGGCCTCGTGCCACGCCTGCTGTTGCTGTTCCGGGGATCGGAGCACCAGCAGGGGGCGCACCTGGGCTTCATTCACCGGGAGATCGTCGGTGCACGCCCTGATGTTGGTGTAGGCGGCATACACGGCCATTTTTTGGTGTACGGTACGTGGGGACAATCCCCAGTATTGCCGGCAGTAGACCAGCAGGGAGGTAGATCCGTCCTTTAAGCGAAAGAGTTTCTTTCGCTTAATCGTCGCCAAGGCTTGAGTGGAGCCATGCAAGCAGAGGTGGCGCCGCAACTGCTCGCTACGCAACAGCAGCGACTGGCTGCGATGGGGTTTACCGTGACGACGGCGATGCCGATGGGTGTTCCCGGGCCCGAACTCCTCGCGCTGGCGCATGCTCAAGGATGCCATTTCCTGGTGATCAGATCACATGGTCATAGCCTGGTGCGTGAATTCGTCTTTGGGGGAGTCGCGACGGATGTGATCCATCGCGCGGATCTGCCAGTATTGGTGTTGCGCATGGTGAGTAATGAGGTGGGGGGAGGATCGCATTGCCGGATTGGCGCTGGAGCAGTGGGTAATCATCTCCTCTACGCAACCGACTTTTCAGAGACATCCGAGCGGGCATTCGGTTATGTCGAATCGCTCGTACAGCGGGAGTATCAGCCCGAAATAGATAAGCCGTCGACGATTTCGCATGATGCGTGTTATCCCTGCCCGGATCGACTGCTGTCAACGCAGCAGAGCGATATTAGGTGGTACCCCTTTTCCAGTATTCCGACACAATACATTATAGCTTGAGATGTTCATGCGATGTTGCTGCAGTGAATCGCACTAATATCTCATCGGTGAAGGAAGGCACAGCATAGACAGCGAAGAAATGACCATGTGCGATTCTCGCTTTTACTACATAGCTCCCAATGGAAAGCTGACGCGTGTCGCCACACTGCCTCAAGCGCTGGATGCCGCCAGGAACGAAGGCTTCGCGTGGCTTGATTACTACCAGCCGACCAAAGAGGAACTCTCCGTCCTTATTGACCCGCTACACCTCAATCCGCTTTCCATCGAGGACTGCACCGATAAAAACCAGGTGCCCAAGATCGAGGACTTTCCCGGACACACATTCGTCGTCTTTAGCGCATTCAGCTACGCCGACATGGCTCTCGCGGTTGATGAGGTGGATCTCTTCATCGGCGAAAAGTTTTTGATCTCTGTGAGCGGGTATGACTCGGAGGCGCGACGGCCTCTCAACGACGTCGAACACATCGTCGAGAGAGACATCGAGAGTGCCAAACAGGGACCGGCATTCCTGATGCACGTGATTTTGGACTACGTTGTGGATCAGAAATTCGTAGCCATTGAGGCGCTCGCGGATGAACTTGACGCCGCCGAAGAGAAAATGCTGGCCGATCCGGCTGGCTTTAACCCAGCAGAAATGCTCCGTATGCGCCGGGTTCTGCTCGCTCTCCGGAAGAGTCTGTTCCATGAGCGGGAAATACTCGTGAAGATCTGCCGCAAAGACTGTCCATTTATATCAGAAAAAGCGATCTTCCATTACCGTGATATTTATGATCATCTTGCCAAATTTTTCGAACTCACTGAGGCGTATCGTGACATCCTCACCAGCCTGATGGAACTCTACACATCAATGTTGAATAACCTGATGGCAAAGACTTCAAACGAAACGAACGCGACTGTCCGACGCCTCACCTTTATCACCACCATATTCATGCCACTCACACTATTAGCAGGAATCGGGGGCATGTCGGAATGGTCGATGATGACAGGGCCGGAGAACTGGAAAATTGCGTATCCGGCATTTCTATTAGCTATGGCCATCATCGGTATAGCCAACTACTATGTGTTGAAGCGAGTCGGAAAGTAGGTATCCCCATGCAACAATTTTTCACACACAACTTCGGGTTATTGCGCTGGCCTACGGCTGTCATCATCGGCCTGTGCCTCTCCCTGGCCTTCATTGTGCCCATTTGTGCGCAACAGGCCACCGAGCCGACGACCAAAACGGCTGAACCGAATTACGCCAACGATCCGTATTGGCAGCACGCCAAACAAGAAGTCTACAAAAGTGTGTTGGAACTGATGGCGCAGCATAAGAACGAGCTTTTACAGGGTATTCAATACCATAAGCTGACCCATGGGAACATAACGCGGAAACAGATAGCCTTGACATTTGATGATGGACCGCATCCACTCTATACGCCGCAGATACTTGACATCCTCGCGAAGGAGAAAGTGAAGGCTACCTTCTTCGTCATCGGTGAGATGGCGGATAAATATCCCAACCTGGTGCAGGCCGAGTTGAACGCCGAGCACAACATTGGCAACCATACTTACCATCATGTCAACCTGACCAAGATTCTGGAACCTGACATCGCCACCGAAATCAAAGCCTGTGGTGAGGCTTTGCAGCGCATCACGGGGAAAGCACCGTATTTATTCCGTCCGCCGGGGGGTGATTACGATACCGGAGTCGCCGCCACCTCGGAAGCACTGGGCTACACCATCGTCTTATGGACGGATGATCCCGGTGACTACGCCAGCCCCGGTGAGCAGGTTATCCTTCAGCGTGCCCTCAAACAGGCCCGTAACGGCGGGATCATCCTGATTCACGATGGGGTACAGCAAACGATCAACATTCTGCCCAAACTCATCACCACATTGAAAAAGCAAGGCTACCAGTTTGTGGCTATTGACGAGATGATGAAGGAACGCCCCTGACAATGACAGACGGAGTTATTTTATTAACCATGATACCAACTTGATCGTGAGGACCACGTGGATTCGTATGGTTATGGGAGAGTGTTTACATATCGGCATCCGCAAAACATCCGTATTAACGTCATTCTGGTAATGCGCAAGAAGTCTCCATTTTCACCCGAGTCTCTCCATACAAACGTGTCTGCCATAGGACTCACTTATAATTCTGGCTGGCGGCTATCCACCATCCAGGTGGGTCTCCGCGAGTGCGCACCATGGCCAAACTCGGAGAACCTAGCTCAACACCCTGTTCGATCTACTCGATGCCGTGGTGCGCCTGAGCGCCGAGATGCGTTTTTGCGTTACCATTGAAAGAGCGAACACCCCGAGAAGGCATGTATGGCATTTTTTAAGAAGACACTCCACGCATCTCATCATCCAGGTAATCTATCTGGCGGGAACGGGACGCATGATTCCGTTCAACTGTTGGAAAAGGCGCGTGCTGATACCGAGACCGTCTTGAAGGAGCTTGGATCGCAACTCGGCGGCCTGAGCGAAGCGGAAGCCGATGCTCGTTTACAGCAGGTAGGGACGAACGAGATTGCGCGCGAGAAACGTCAATCGGCCCTAATGCGCCTCCTGGGTAGCATTAGAAATCCGTTAGTCCTCCTGCTGCTGGCGCTGGGCGTGGTGTCGTATCTGACCGGTGACCTGCGGGCAACCGTGGTCATTTTCGTGATGGTGGTGCTGGGTGTGGTGTTGCGTTTCTTTCAGGAGCTCCGCGCCGATAACGCGGCCGAGAAGCTTCAAGCGATGGTCAGCAACACCGCTACCGTGGTGCGCGGCGGACAGGAAGCAGAAGTCTCACTCAAATTGTTGGTGCCTGGCGATATCATTCGGCTGGCCGCCGGCGATATGGTGCCGGCTGATGTACGGGTGCTTGCTGCTAAAGACCTGTTTTTAAATCAAGCGGCCCTCACCGGCGAATCCCACCCCCTGGAGAAGACAGCCGCCCTGGCGCCAACGGATGTTGAAAACCCGCTCGATCTTCCCAACCTTTGCTTCTTAGGTTCTAATGTGGAGAGCGGCTCTGCGACGGCAGTGGTCATCCATACCGGGAACCGAACCTACTTTGGCTCGCTGGCCGCCAGTATCGTCGGGCAGCGCCAACTCACCAGCTTCGACAAGGGGATCAACAAATTCACATGGCTGATGATTTCATTGATCGCCGTGATGGTGCCGGCAGTGTTTCTCATCAACGGGTTAAGCAAGCACAACTGGTTGGAAGCATTTCTGTTTGCCATGGCTGTAGCCGTCGGGTTGACCCCCGAGATGCTGCCCATGATCGTGACCGTCAATCTGTCAAAGGGCGCTCTGGCCATGGCCCGCAAGAAAGTGATCGTCAAACGCCTGAATGCCATCCAGAATTTTGGGGCGATGGACGTATTGTGCACCGACAAAACCGGCACCCTCACCCAGGGTAAAATCGTGCTCGAGCAACATCTGGACGCTCGCGGCGATCCCAGCGAGAAAGTGCTGGAATACGGCTACTTGAACAGCTACCACCAGACCGGGTTAAAGAACCTGCTCGATGAGGCGATTCTCAACCATGAGGAACTGGAAGAACGCCTAAAAGCGAATGAGAAGTACCAGAAAATAGACGAGATCCCCTTCGACTTCATGCGTCGCCGGATGTCGGTGATCGTGGAAGATACAACCGGGTTGAATACGCTGATCTGCAAAGGTGCGGTGGATGAAGTACTGCACCTGTGCACCCGGGTGGAAATCCAGGGAGAGGTGCTCGCGCTGCAGACCGAACACGATGCCAACGGTCGACAGCTTGCCGCCAACCTGAATGCTCAGGGCTTCCGCGTCATCGCCCTTGCCTACAAGCAAATGCCTGGCGCACCTGATGAGCCGGTATATGCGATCAAGGATGAGTCGGACCTGATCCTGCTCGGTTTCCTTGCCTTCCTTGACCCACCTAAAGATACCGCCACCGAGGCCTTGAAACGGCTGCACAGTCTGCACGTGGACGTCAAGGTCCTGACCGGTGATAATGAACTCGTGACCGCCTACATTTGTCAGGAAGTGGGAATGCCGGTCGAGCATCTCTTACTCGGCTCTCAAATCGAAACGATGAGCGAGATGGAACTGGCCGAAGCCGCCAGCGCCACCAGCGTCTTTGCCAGACTGGTCCCGGCTCACAAGGAGCGCATCATCCGTGCGCTCCAGAGTAAAGGCCATGTGTTGGGGTTCATGGGCGATGGCATCAATGACGCCCCGGCCTTGAAAGCCTCCGATGTGGGCATCTCAGTAGACAGCGCCGTGGATATCGCTAAGGAGTCATCCGATATCATCCTGCTGGAAAACAGCCTGCTGGTGTTGGAGCAAGGTGTGCTGGAAGGCCGGCGGGTGTTCGGCAACATCATCAAGTATATTAAAATGGCCGCCAGCTCGAACTTCGGCAATATGTTCAGTGTCGTCGGGGCCAGCGCATTCTTGCCATTCCTCCCCATGCTGCCGATTCAGGTGCTGACCAATAATCTCCTCTATGATTTCTCGCAGACAACCATCCCCACCGACGAAGTGGATGCAGACTGGCTGACCACGCCGCGTAAGTGGGAGATTGGCAAGATCCTGCGTTTCATTCTGTTTATCGGACCGATCAGTTCGATCTTCGATTACCTGACGTTCTTCATAATGCTGTATGTTTTCAACTGCTGGCACAACCCGACCTTGTTTCACACTGGCTGGTTTGTGGAGTCGCTCTTCACACAGACGTTAATCATCCATATCATTCGCACCAACAAGATCCCGTTTTTCCAAAGTCGGGCGAGTTGGCCGCTCATCGTCACTTCCATAATAATCGTCGCGGTAGGCGCCTTGCTGACGGTTTCGCCCCTGGCGAACACGCTCGGATTCGTCCCGCTTCCGCTGCTATACTGGCTGTTGCTGGCCATCATGATGCTGGTCTATGCGGTGCTGACACAGATGGTGAAGACGTGGTTTATTCGCAGGTTTGGCGAGTGAGGTCGGTAGCTGGTCTCCGTTCGTATACTTTTACCACATCTCCTGTCGGTTATTAAGATCGGTCGTCCTGATCCGCTCCAGCACGGACTGGTGGGCAAGCATCGGATTGATGCGCGCGGCTTGAGTCTTCTCGCTTACTGGCACATCGTCTGCCGAATGCCCCTGTGCATCATCATCAACGGCTTCTGCAGCACTTCTATAATTGTGCCCTCTCGCTAGCAGCCTGAGGGGCACCGCCGGTCGGTGGCCTCTGGCTCCTGATACAGGGATGGACTGGTCTGTTATCAAGACCGGTTCATCACCTGTAATGGGCTGATAATTCTACTATACTCTCTCGTATGCAGCGTATCTTTCGTCCGTATGATTATGACGCCACCTTGGAGCAGACGGTGCTCGTGAGCGACGTGGTGTTCGCCGAGCATCCGGCGCGACAATTAATGGAGTTCTTGGACTCCCTGGATTTGACCGCGCTCTATGACTTCTACTACCCGATTGGCCCCCATCCCTACGATCCGCGGGTGCTGCTCGCCCTCTGGCTGTACGGCTATATGACCGGCGTCAACACGTCGCGTCCGCTCCGCACGGCCATCATCGAACGCATTCCCTTCCGGTTTCTGGCCGCCGGGTGCTTGCCCGACCCGACCACGCTGATCGAATTCCGCACGCTCATCTTTGCCTATCTGCCGACCTTGTTCAATGACCTGTTGGCGCGCGCCCGGCAGGAAGGCCATGTCACGATGCAGACTGTCAGTCAGGACGGCACCAAAATCCATGCCAATGCCTCCAAGCATCGCGCCGTCAGTTATCACAAGGCCGGAGAACTGATTCTCGAGTTGCCAGCGCAGATCGAGGACCTGCTCGACCGCATGGCGTGCGACCCCGCCTCACTCCCGCCCGCCCTGGACCTCGCCGAAGAAATTGGCCTGCGGCAGGCCCGCATCATCCGCCTCCAAGAGGCGCGCACGGTGCTGGAAGCCCGTGCGGCTACCCGCTACGAGGACGCCGTGGCCGCCCATACCGAACAAATGGCCCTCCGCGCGGAGAAGGCACGGCTGACTGGAAATGATAGGGGCAAGCCCCCAGAACCGCCCAGCGCGGAGCCCACGCCGTCCGATCAGGTCAATTTTACCGATCCCGAGTCACGGATCATGAAAAACAGCACCAACACGGGCTTTGATCAACACTATAATTGTCAACTCACCGTGGACCATGCCAGTCGGTTGATTGTGGGACTGGACGTGTCCAACCACCCCAATGATACCGAGGAAGCCCTGCCCAGTCTCGACAGCATCCCCGCCCTGTTGGGCACACCGGGCACCGTGTGCATGGACAACGGCTTTTGGAACCCCACGATTGCCGACACGCTGCGCCAGCGCGGGAGCCTCCCGTTAATTGCGACGGAGAAAACCGTGCATCGTCTGGATTGGCAACGGTATTATGGCACCAATCCCGACACCCCGCCGCCCTCGGACGCCAGTCCCTCGGTCCAGATGGCCTATCAAGTCCGCCTCCCCCCAAATCAAGTGCACTATCGCGAACGCAAATCGACGGTCGAACCGGTCATCGGCATCATCAAAGCCATCCTGGACTTCCGGCAATTCGCCCTCCGTGGGATCAAGAAGGTGCGAGGCGAATGGCGTCTGGTCTGTCTGGCCTACAACTTCAAACGCTACTTTACCCTCAAGGCCACCCGACGGGCGCAGCAAGCCAAAGCAATGCTCCAACAGGCACAACACGCAGTCTGCATGCCCGTGTGGGCT
Organism: Armatimonadota bacterium; assembly: GCA_036504255.1. Lineage (GTDB taxonomy): Bacteria > Armatimonadota > Hebobacteria > CAIYQO01 > CAIYQO01 > DASXVL01. Next base: position 17,450 of record DASXVL010000225.1, read on the forward strand.
TGGATCTCAAGGTTGAATCATCGTATAGCCTTCAGAGCAGCAATCTGCCGCCCTACTCAAGATATAACGCTCCTCTTCAAAACAACGTAAGCGTCAAACCGCGCACACCTGGTAACTTCTCCCCATTCCTCGGATAATGCTCCCATCACACCGGTGGGAGGATCTGCCCGATGACACACGACGAACGCCGAGCCCTGTGGCAGCAACGGC
>DASXVL010000226.1:0-4406 GCA_036504255.1 Armatimonadota bacterium
AAGCCCCTCTCCCAGCATTGGGAGAGGGGTTGGGGTGAGGGCCGACTCCAGATCAGCCGAATATCAACAGCACTGTCTGGAACAGGGCCCAAGCCCGGCTATCCCGTGTGCTTTGATAGGGCAAGCCGACGAGGGCATTCCACTGCTTTCCGATCCTAAACGATGACAACGCGGGGAATCATGGACGGGTTGGGGACGGGCACCGGCCGATGCGGAACATGACAAAGTCCAATCTACTCTGCGCAGCATAACCGCCCAATAAGGGCGCAGGTACGAAAAAGGGGCGGGTTCTCCCCCACCCCTTTCGACACAGCATGTTGTCGCCACGTTAGAGCTCTAACGACTCCTTGATCGCGCGGCGTAGGATGTCGCGCGGCACTTCGTTGACCACCTCGACGTGCCCGATTTCCGTCGGCAGTACAAAGCGCACCTTGCCGGCCACGGCTTTTTTATCGGTATCCATGAGGCTCATCAGCACGCCGGGGTCCGCTTTGGGCAGATGCGTGGGCAAGCCGAAACGCTCCAGCAGCCGCGTCAGGCGATGCACCGGCTCAGCGCGGAACAGTCCCATGCCATGCGCGATACGCGCCGCGACGACCATGCCGATGGCGACGGCTTCGCCGTGGGTGTAGCGCTCATAGCTGGTGTAGGTTTCCACCGCGTGCGCCGTGGTATGGCCGAAGTTCAAAATCGTGCGCAAGCCGGATTCCAACTCGTCCACTTCCACGACGTGGGCTTTAATCTGGCACGAACGGCGGATGAGGTGTTTAATCGTCTGTGCATCCATGCGCAGAATACTATCGACGTGGCCCTCCAGGTAGCTAAAGAACTCTTCATCCCAAATCACGCCGTACTTCACGACTTCCGCCAGGCCACTGCGCAACTCACGCAGCGGGAGGGTTTTGAGTGAGGTCGGATCGATTTGCACGAATTGGGGCTGCATGAACGCGCCGACCATATTCTTCCCCAGCGCGTGGTTCACGCCGACCTTGCCGCCGACCGAACTATCCACTTGCGAGAGCAGCGTCGTGGGCACCTGGGCGAAGCGAATGCCACGCTCGTAGGTCGCGGCGACGAATCCGGCCAGGTCGCCGATGACCCCACCACCGAGGGTAAGAATGAGGGCTTTGCGGTCCACTTTGCGCTGAATCAGGTCGCCGAAGAGGCGATTCGCGGTATTCATACTCTTATACCGCTCACCCGCAGGTACGAGCAAAGTGTGGCACGTCAGGCCTTCATGCTCCACGCTGGCACGCACCGTGTCACCGTACGCGCGGTCAATCTCACGGCTGCTGACAATCACCACGGAACTCACGGGATCGCGCAGGTTCGCGATCAACTGTCAGACCCAGGTATGCGAGCCTTCTTCAATATGAATATCATAGCTCCGCGCGCCGAGGTCCACATGGACACGACTTAGCCAGTCGAGGACTTCCTCCACGACTTCGGGAGGATCCAGGGTCGTCGTATCCACCTGCACATCGGCGTGTGCATAGGCGGATTGCCGGGTTTCCAAGAGTTCACGTATCTTCGCCAACGGTTCAGCTACCTCCAATAATGGGCGTCGTCCCGCCTGTACTTGTACCCGCTGATAGATGACGGCCGGGTCGGCTGTCAGGCAGACCAGCGTCCCGGCGTGCTTCACTAATTCTCTGTTGGCGGCAGAACAAATCGCTCCACCCCCGAGCGCCACAATCTGCGGTTGCTCGTATTTCAGCACGGTGCTGAGCACGCGCGCCTCTAACTCACGGAAGACGGCTTCCCCGTCATCGGCGAAGATCTGCGCGATCGCTTTGCCGGCGACCGCTTCGATTTCCGCGTCACAATCGACAAACGGACACTGCAACCGCTCGGCAAGCAAGCGCCCAATGGTACTTTTTCCCGTACCCATGAGGCCAGCAAGGATCAGATGTGCCATTCGCTTGCCTCTTCTTGCGCCAGCAACGCGCTGGCACTCTGTGGCTGCGCAACATAACGTGTCCGTATTTGCGGTAGCGCATCACCACCGAAGTGCGCCAGCACGGCGGAAGCCAACACCAACGCGACCATCGCTTCCGCCACGACCCCTGCCGCGGGGACGGCACAGACGTCAGACCGCTCGGCATGTGCAGACACCGCCTGACCGGATGCCAGGTCAACGGATGGCAACGGGCGCGTTAAGGTCGGGATTGGTTTCATCGCCACTTGCATTATCAGTGGCTCGCCATTAGTTATACCACCTTCCAATCCGCCCGCATGATTGGTCGATCTCACAATCGTTGTCCCATCAGCATACATTGCGTCGTGAACTTGTGAACCGGGGAGCCGCGCCGCCGTAAAGCCCAGCCCAAATTCGACACCTTTGATGGCGGGAATACTCATGACGGCGCCGGCCAGGATGCCATCCAAGCGTCTGTCCCATTGTACATGGCTGCCCAGCCCAATGGGCAAGCCGGTCGCGACAAGCTGGATGATGCCCCCCAGGGTATCGCCGTCGCTCGCGGCCTGCCGAATCGCGTCGCGCATCTGTTCAGCGACCACGGGATCGGCGCACCGCACGTCGGAGGCTTCGGCGGCCGCCTCGACCGCCGGCAGGTCGCGCAGGTCCGGCGTGGCCGTCACGTCGCCGATGGCGAGGACATGGCTGAAGATAGCTATGCCTAGTTGATCGAGCAACGCCCGCGCCAAGGCGCCGGCGGCGACGCGCGCCGCCGTCTCACGCGCGCTGGCGCGCTCCAAGATATTGCGCAGGTCCGTGGTCCCGTATTTCACCATACCGGGGAGATCGGCGTGGCCGGGACGTGGGGTGGTAATGGGCGGGACCGGGTCGCTCGGCGCGGCAAACTGTTGCATCCGTTCCGTCCAGTTCGCCCAGTCGCGGTTTTCGATGAGCACGGAGATCGGGGAACCCAGCGTGTGCCCAAAGCGCACGCCGGAGAGGATGCGCGCGGTATCGGTCTCGATTTTCATGCGGCCGCCGCGCCCAAAGCCCACCTGACGGCGCGCCAAATGGCGTGACACCATCGCGTCCGTGACCGGAACGCCGGCGGGCATTCCATCAATGATGGCCGTAAGGGCCGGTCCATGCGACTCGCCAGCGGTCAAAAAGCGCAGCACAGCGTGTGTATCCTCCCGTGAAAACTCTATCCTATTGTACCGTGCGCGGGGAGGTTCGGACAAGCACGCCGAGCGGGGCAGATTACCAGGGGTCGGCGGGCCAGATACACACGGGGAAACGACCGGCCTCGGTAAAGCCTAATGTGGTATACAACTGCACCGCGCGGGCATTCGCTTGCGTCACCGCTAACTCGACCGTGGCGACGTGCGCCGCGCGCAACGTGGTCAGACTCTGCGCCATGAGCGCACGGCCGACCCCCTGCCGCTGGTGCGCGGGGTCCACGGAGATTTCCACCACGCTGGAGAGCTCGCTGCCTTCATCGATGAGGATATTGACGCCGACGAGGGTCTCGCCCACCATGGCGCAGCAGGTGGCCTGCAGATTGAGCGGGCCAAATTTCCCCACCAGAATCGCCAGCAGTCCGCGCCGGCATTGCGCGGGTGACTCGCCAAAGAAGGGCGCATACAGTTGCGCGTCGAGGGTGCCCTCGTTGGCGCGAAACACTACCCCCGCCGCGGCATCGAGATAGCGGATATGCCAGGGCACCAGGCGGTAGCCCTCCGGCAGTGCGGCCTCCCCACCCCACTCGCGCAACTCGAGGCGCATGCGCGAGCGCCATTCACAGGTAAAACCACTGCGCTGCAAGCCCTCGGTGTGCGCGTCACCGGGCAGCAGTTGCCGTTCGACGCGCAAAAAACGCAGCGTGGGATGACGTTCGCGCAAGATCTGCCGCATAGCGTCGGCCAGCGCACAGACAAGCTGCTGATCCCCACCGACGACCCAGGGCAGGGTCATCTCTGCGGATTGCTCGACCACTTCGACGATCATCAGGCCGAGCAGCGCCCCATCGGCGGATAACGCCACCAGCCCTTCCCCGGCTTCCGTCGCCCGAATCAAGCGCTCACTGGCCCACGCCGCGTACGACCGCCCATCGCGCGCCGCCACCTGCAGCGCAAACTGCGCAATGATCCCTGCCCACTCCGTGCTGCACGGGGGGAGATGGATAATGGTATAGGCGTCCGATGGTGGGCTGGTGGTCATGGGAGCTACGTCTTCTCTCTTGTTGGGCAGTGTACCTGGATAAATTTTCCTTGTTGTTTCAGCCCTGGGATAGCCGGGCTATGGCCCTGTTCCAGACAGTGCTGTTGACGCGAGCCTAGCCTGGAGTCCTTAGCACCGTATGGGAACAGCCATGGGACTCCCTGCTCATTCGCCGTCCAACGCGAATACGCCCTGCCCACAGGCCTGCACCGGGGCGAACGCCCGGCGATGCGCAGGGCAGGGACCATACTGGAGCAATGCCGCGCGG
>DASXVL010000227.1:0-5803 GCA_036504255.1 Armatimonadota bacterium
AATATTTTCAAACCTTACACAGGGGGTATCACATGTCTCGTGTTCGCACGGCCACTTTCCTGAAGTGGCAGACACTCGTCCTTGCGACGGGGGTCGTCTCACTCACCGCTCTTCTCCTCGGGGGATGTGGCGGGGGCGGCACTACGGTTACAGCGCCGCCCAGCGGTTTCATTCAGACCGGGGCCACCTATGTCGGCTCCACGACCTGCCAGGAATGCCACGGCAATACCTATGCGCAATTCACGGGCGCCGCGCCGTTCGCTGCTGGCGAGACGAATGCGCATGGCCAGATCTTCACGGCCGTGCATGGCAAGACTCCGGCCCATGGGCGTGAGTTGACGTACGGCAGTGGCGCGAGTTGCGCCGCCTGCCATACCACCGGTTTCGGTGAGGCATCCGGCTTCAAAGCGGACGGCAGTACGCCGAATCTCGAAGGCATCGGCTGCGAAGTGTGCCACGGCCCGGGCAGCAAGCATGCGGCCGCCTTTGGCGACGTCACGCAGATTACCAAAAACGTGCAGGCGAAGTACACCTGCTGGAACTGCCACTTGAGCGGTTTCAAGTTGCTCAACAACGGGGCGCCGCCGGCGGTGAACGATGACACACTGCTCGCGAAAGCGCCGAATGATGGCCATATCGCGCCGGGCCATCCGCAGACCTTGAGCCTGCTCGGCTATCAAGGGTTCAATCTTCCCCAAACCCCGAGCCCGCATGCCACGCTCAGCAATACCTGTCTGGATTGCCATTTCTCCAGCAGCAACCTGAACCCGAGCAACGGGAAGGTCGACCACACGAATGCCAACCTGGAGCCCAATACCGACCGGACGCGCGCGGAATGCGCGGCCTGCCACAGTGGCCGGGCCGATACGGCGCTGCAACTCGGTATCACAAAGGAACTCATTACCCTGGGCGGGGAAGATCCCGCGAATCCTGGCAAAGCGCATCCCTCCGGCGGCGGCACCGATGGCGTCGATCCGGCGACCGGTGAGCTGGGCTTGCTGCCGCAGTATGTGAAAGACAATGCGGCCTCCTTCACTAACCCGGGCACCGGCTTGGTTGACCTGAGTTATAAAGGTAATAGCGCGGACCCGATCGTCAAGGCCTACAAAGCCGCCCGCTACAACTACATGTACGTGGTCGGGGATAAGAGCCTGGGCGTGCATAATCCCGAGCTCTCGAGCAAGCTCCTTGCGGACGCCAAAACGTATTTGGCGAATAAGTCGTCGGCTGCGCAATAAGTAGCCGTGACCAGACCAGCGCCACGGGCATCCGGACGCTTGCGTCCGGTGCCCGTGGCACCGCCTCTATTATCGTACGTGGAGCGTGCGTTCACCGGGGCTGTAGCGCTGCCCTGGTCAGAGATTTGCGAGCTGGCAAACCATTATGCGGAAGAAATTATCGATCCTATTATTCATCGTATGCACGCTGCTGGGAGGCTTAATCAGTCTTTGCGCGGGGACGGGCCGGGCGGCGGACGAAGCCGACATTATCGCCCCGGCGGATAGCGCCGCGTGCCTGGCGTGCCACGAAGAGAAGGTGAACGCCAAGCATTTTCAATCGTCCGCGCATGGACGGCTGAGCTGCCAACTCTGCCACGCGGGCATCGACCGCTTCCCACACCCGGAGAAAGCCGTCGCGCAAAAGCCCTCCTGCACCACTTGCCACGCGCTGAAAGCCGCGGCGATCGCGCGCAGTGTACATCAGAAGATCAGCCATAAATCCGGTGCATCCTTACCCTGCCAGGCTTGCCACGGGCCCAACGCGCATGAGATCGTCGAGGCGTCGAAGCTCGCCCCGCGACAGCAGCTCGCGCCTTGCACGAGCTGCCATGCCCAGCAAGCCAAAGCCTTTGCCGCCAGTGTGCATGGGCATGACGGTAAGCAATCCGGCAGCCAACCGCCCAATTGTTTGACCTGCCATGGTCCCAGTCCGCACGATATCACCGCGCCGAAGGCCACTGCCGCGCCGGCCGACGCCGCCTGCCGCAACTGTCATACCGATATCGCCAAATCGCTCGCGGGCAGCGCCCACGGCGTGGCCGGGAAAGCCGCCAAGGGGCTGAGCTGCCTGGAGTGCCATGGCGGCAGCGCCCATTCCGTCCAGTTGCCCATTGGGAAGTCCTCCGCGCCGGAGAAAACCGCGCTCTGCGAGAAATGCCATACCGCGCAGATGAAGTCGTTGGCGCTGGGACCGCACGGGCACATGAAATCCGGGACGGGCAAAGAGCCGAACTGCCTGTCCTGTCACGGCGAGAATGTTCATGCCGTGCAAACGGTCAGCCGCATGGAGACCCAGCGGCAGGATGCCACCTGCATCGGCTGCCACTGCAAGGTCGCCGGCGTGCTGGCACACAGCGTGCATGGCAAAGCCGGCAATCCTTCACAGAAAGAGCCCGGATGCCTCACCTGCCATGGCGGCAACGTGCACTCCATCAGCAAGTCGCTCATCCCGACCCGCCAGCAGCAGGAGGCCGCCTGCAAAGCGTGCCACAGCGACCTGTCCGCCTCGCTGAAAAACAGCGTGCACGACCGTCCGGATAAACAACCGGGCGATCATCCCACCTGTCTCACCTGCCATGGCGGGAAGGCGCATGGGATCAATCCTCCCGCCCATCTCTCGCCGCAACAGCGCGCCGAGCTTTGCGGGAGATGTCACAGCGATGCGCAGCGCATGGCGCGCTACGGGTTGACCACGGCGGCGTATTCCTCCTATAAGGATACCTTCCATGGGAAGGCGCTACTGCGCTTCCATAAGAATAACTCGGCCAATTGTACGGATTGCCATGGTTTGCATGGTGTGCTGGCGCCGGATAATCCCGACGCGCCGACCAACCCGCGCCACGTCGCCGCCACCTGCGGCAAGTGCCATCCCGGGGCAAAGATGAACTTTGCCATGTCCGGCGCCAATCACCTGCGCCTGCGCATCCAGAACACCCCACTGCTGCGCATCGAGGAGCTCTGCTTCCGCATCCTCATCCTCAGCGTGATGGCCTTCCTGCTGGGCATGGTGGCCCTTGACCTGCGGCGGAAGATCTTTGGTCGCACCCCGGGGCGCGAGCGCTTCATCGGCCTGCTCATCGCCTTCAGCTTCTTTGCGCTGGTAGGCGGCATCATCATGGCCGCCCTGCACATCCCCGGCGCCGGCTGGGCGTGGACCAGTGCCCTCGCGCTGATGGGCATCGCCTTTGTCATTTATTACATCGAGCAGCAGCGCCATCCGCATCCCCCGGAGAAGATGTACACGCGCCTGACGCGCACCATGCGCATCCAGCACTTCCTGCTGGCATTGAGTTTCACCGTGCTCGTGCTCACCGGCTTCCCGTTGCACTTCGCGGATGTCGGGTGGACACGCTATCTGATGATGCTGTTCGGCGGCTTTGATGGCGCGCGCATCGCCCACCGCATCTTCGGCGTCATCCTCATCCTGAATTATTGCTGGCACCTGGGCTATTTGCTCTACCTGTGGAAGAAGGCCAAATTCTCCCTCCGGTCGTGGACGATGTTCCCGTCCTGGAAAGACGTGACGGATTTCTTCGAGACGCTGAAATATGGCTTCGGCCTGCAGCAAACGCCGCCGCAGTTCGACCGCTTCCAGTTCCGGGAGAAGTTCGACTATTTCGCGGACATCTGGGGTACCATGGTCATGGGCCTCTCCGGCCTCGTCATGTGGTTCCCCATTGCCATCGGCAATCGCCTGCCGGAAGTCGCCTTCGGCGTCTCCTATATCGCCCACAGTTACGAAGGCCTGCTGGCCATGATGGCCATCATCTTGTGGCACTTCTATAACGCGCACTTCAATCCGGACACCTTCCCGATGAACCCCGCATGGCTCACCGGCAAAATGCCGGAGTCGGAGATGGCGCGGGAGCACCCCCTGGAAAAAGCGCGTATCGACGCGGAAGAGGCGGTAGAAAGCAAAACGCCCAAACCGCCGGTATCTGTATAGTGGATTGTTGCATGACCTCCCAGGGCAATTAGAGGACGAATATGGCATCGAAACAACCGAAAGAACACACTGATGGCGCCCCGGTCGGATGGAGAAAACGCCTCGTCCGCCTGGCCCTGCTCGCCTTACGCTGGGGGGCCATCGCCGTGGTGGGAATCATCATCCTTAGCGGCGTCGGCATGGAAGTCAGCTCCACGCCCAAATTCTGCGCGTCCTGCCATAATATGAAGCCGTATTACCAGTCGTGGGCGCAATCGTCACACAAAAATGTCGCGTGCATTGAGTGCCATTTCCCGCCCGGAGTGAAAGGCGAGTTGCGCAAAAAGTTCGAGGCGCTGGTGCAGGTGGCGAAATATGTGACCAACCAGTACGGCACGCGCCCGTGGACGCAGATAGAGGATGCCAGTTGCCTGCGCTCCGGGTGTCATGAGAAGCGCCTGTTGAACGGCAAGGTCCTGTTCAAGGGCGTGCAGTTCGACCATACGCCCCACCTGACGAAATTCCGCCGCGTCACCAAGCTGCGCTGCACCTCCTGCCATTCGCAACTCGTGCAGGGCCAGCACATGACCGTGACGGAAAGCACCTGTTTCCTCTGCCATTTCAAACAGGGGAAACCGGAAGAGGCGGCGATCGTCAAGGATCTGTCCACCTGCACGCGCTGCCACAAATTCCCCATTACGAGCACGAAATTCGATCACCAGGTCGTGCAGAAGCGCGGCGTGGCCTGTACGGAATGCCATTCCAATGTCAAGCATGGCGATGGCGACGTGCCGAAGGAACGCTGCCTGCTCTGCCACTCGGAGGAAAACCGCCTGGCGCGCTACTCCGACGTGACCTTCATGCATAAGAATCACGTGACGAACTATAAGATCGAATGCTCGCAATGTCACAACACAATTCAGCACACGATCCAAAAGGATGCGGAAGCGTTCGTCGACACTGAAAAGACCAACCTCTGTAATAAATGCCACGACATGGAGCACAATGCCACGGCGCAGCTCTATGCCGGGCGGGGTGGGGCAGGCGTGACCGGCACCCCGGCGGTGATGTTCCAGGCGGGCATTAACTGCCAGTCGTGCCATCGCACCCACGGTGCGGGCAAAGGGCCGAAAGCCATGCCGCATGCCGGCGTGGTGGGTTGCAACCTCTGCCACGGCGAACAATACAACGCGCAATTAGCAAAGTGGAGCCTGGAATTCGGCGAACCGGTGAAGCAATATTACACCTCGCTGCAGCAAACGGAAGGAAAGATCGCCAACCTGTCCTTCGATCCAACCCGCAAGCAGCAGGCCCTGCGCCTGATCTCCAAGGCGGAAGCCAATGTCAAACTGGTGCGCGATGCCAACGGCGTGCATAACCCGGAATTTGCCCGCCAGTTGCTGCAGACGGCGGCCGGACAGGCGAACCAGGCCTTGTCGCTGGTCGGACTGGGCACGCGGGTGAGCGTGCCGACGCGCGGAGGCGCGCAGATCAAGCCGGCGGAATGCGCCGTCTGCCATACCTCCGCGCCGTCAGATCGGAAGACCGTGTTCGGCATCCAGTTCAGCCACCTCCCGCACGTCGGGAAGGCGGCGCTCGCCTGTACCACTTGCCATGTCGGTGGCACACCCGACAAGGGCGACCATGGGAACTTCAAACTGACGAAAGGTGATTGCCAGGCCTGTCATCAGCGGCGGGCGGCGAATCCGCACGCGGCGAACTGGACCCAGGCACACGGAAAACAGGCCCGGCAGGATAGCACGAGCTGCACGGTCTGCCATAAGGCCAGTACCTGCAACGCCTGCCATGGCACGGCGATGCCGCATGGATCAGGCTGGACAACCGACCATGGAACACAGGCGGAGAAGAGTCCGGAAAT
>DASXVL010000228.1:0-1848 GCA_036504255.1 Armatimonadota bacterium
AGTCACTGCTCAACATAACCGGCCCGCCGGAATCCTGGCAACTGAACGAGGTGGGCAGGTCCGGCGCTCGCGTGTATTATCTGCCCCGACTGGATGCCTGGTTGAAATGCGCGTCATCCGGCCTACAAGCAGAAGCCGACGCGCTACGTTACCTGCAAGGTAACGGCCAGGCGCCACGCCTGCTGCAGTATTTGGAGACCACCCATGGCCAGTACCTGCTGACATCATCGCTTCCCGGGTCTCCGCTGTGCGCGGCGGAGATATTGGCAAAGCCGGAAGCAGTGATTCGCCTACTGGCCGGGGCATTGCGGGAATTGCATGCGCTCGCTGTGCAGGCCTGCCCACTGGATCAGCGGCTGACCGTCAAATGGCGCGCCTGGCCATTCACGCCCGAAGAGACTGCCTGGTTGGCGCACGACCCACCGCCCGAGGATTTGGTGGTTACCCATGGCGATGCCTGCCTGCCGAATTTCCATTATGACGCTGCGGGCTACACCGGCTGCCTGGACCTGGGCGATGCCGGGGTCGCTGATCGCTGGCAAGATTTGGCGTTGAGCCTGTGGAGCCTACAATACAACCTCGGCACCATAGCCTGGGGCCTACCGTTCCTGGCAGCCTACGGCATCGCGCCGGATGCGCGCAAGATCGAATATTACTTGCGATTGAACCGGATGGATTGTTTGGATGTACTGTAAGTAGAGCGAATGCGTGGTTGTATAAAGACAATGAACGGCTGGCGTTGCCGAACTATTGCCTGTCGACTAATGTCAAAGGAGAATATCGATGCGTAAAAGTCACCCCCGGACATCAATCGCATGGCGTTGCGGCCTGCTCTTGCTGCTGCTTGCGGCGGCGCTCGGCGCTTGGAGCAAAGATCCTGCCCTCAAGAATATCCGCGTCGAACAAGGGATGCTTGGCGCGTCGAAAATCATGATCGCGGTGCCGAAGAAGTGGAATCGATCTGTCCTCATCATCGCTCATGGCTTGGTGATGGAGAATATGCCCCTCAGCGCCGACTTCTCGCTGGAAGATGCGTGCCTGCAACCCTTGTTGCAAGAAGGTTGGATGATCGCCTCCACCAGCTATCGCCGTAACGGGTACCTGCACGACGAGGCGATTGAGGACATCGATCAGTTGCGGCAGCATATCATCACGACGTATGGCGCACCAGAGCGTGTGTATCTGGAAGGCGGTTCGATGGGCGGCGCGATTGTGACAAAGATGGCGGAAACCCATCAAGGGCAATACGATGGTGTGCTCGCCGTCGGCGCCGTGCTGGTCATCAATTCGCTCAACTACTCCTTCGTTCCGCAGATGCCATTGCTGTTTATCAGCAATCAAAATGAGATGACTGATCCGAAAGCCTATCTTGCAAAGGGAGCCAATGCCAATGCTCCACTGCAGCCGGCCGTCTGGCAGGTGAAGCGCGACGGGCACTGCAACCTGAACGCGAAAGAAGAATTGGCCGCCCTGCGCGCGCTCTTCGCCTGGCGCGAAACGCAACAGATCGAGCGCGACAAGGACGCGACAATCGTGCTGAGCCCCAAATCGGTCGCGCGCTTCCATGACGGCGGGGTCTACGCCGGGATAACGGAAGTCAGTGCAAGCTATGGGAACATCGATACACAATTCACCGCAGACAATCTGAAGCAGCTTGGCATTACGCTAGGCAAGCGCTTCACGGCAACATGCAACGGCAAGACCGTCACGGTGCTCTACGGTACCTCCTATTTCGATGTGCCACGTGGCGAATGGGTGGCCTTCATCATAGCGGATGGCTATTTGAAAATCGCCCGACATTACGAAAATGCCGCCGCCGTCTTCGGGTGTAAAGCGCACGATCAAATC
>DASXVL010000229.1:0-4790 GCA_036504255.1 Armatimonadota bacterium
GGCAGGCTGAGCGCGACTGTGGTCGGCTTCCAGACAGTGCTGTCGCGATTAGCCCAAACCGTGCTGTCGCCCGCGAGGCTGACCCAACTGTACCCATCCGCCCACCGCGCGTTAGTCCGCGCGAACGTAGGCCACCGTGCGGGTAAGCCCTTCGCGCAGGTTGACTTCGGGTGACCAACCGAGCGCCTGGGCGGCGAGCCGGTTATCGAGATAAATACCGGCAATTTCGCCGATGCGTCCCGGTACGTAGACCGGGGGATGGGCATAATGCGTGGCCGTGGCGAGAAGGCGGTAGAGTGCGTTCACCGAGGTGCCGACCCCGGTCCCAATGTTGACCATCAGCCCGTCACCCTGCGTGAGCGCGCACAGGTTGGCGCGGGCGGCGTCGCCCACGTAAAGATAATCGCGCACCGCTTCCCCGTCGCCATAGATGTGCGGCTGTTCCCCGGCGAGCATTTGCCCGGTGAACAGCGCGATGACGCCGGCGTCGCCATGGATGTTTTGGCGCGGCCCATACACGTTGGCGTAGCGCAGTGCGGTGTAACGCAAGCCGTAATTGACGTGGTAGACGTGCAAATAGTGCTCGACGGTGTGCTTGGAGACGCCGTACTCGCAGATCGGACGAATCGGGTGCGCCTCGTCCGCCGGCAGGTATTCCGGCTCTCCGTACACCGCGCCACCGCTGGACGCGTAGAGCACCTTCGCCACCCCGTGCCGTCGCGCCGCCTGCAACACCGTGAGGCTGCCCAGGATATTGGTTTCCGCGTCGAAGATCGGGTCTACCGTGGATTTTCGCACGTCGATTTGCGCGGCGTGGTGGTTGAGCGTTTCCGGGCGGAAGTCGCGGAAGACACGCTCGACCGTGTCGGCATCGCGCACATCACCCTGATAGAAATGCGCCGCAGGCGCCAGGTGTTCCGCGCGGCCGGTGACGAGGTTATCCAGTACGGCGACCTCATGCCCCGCCGCCAGGAAGACATCGACGATATTTGAGCCAATAAAGCCGGCGCCGCCGGTGACCAGTATGCGCATGTCACAACCTTACCTACTGTGCATAGCTATTCGCTGCGTGCGGTCACGTCCCTTTTCAAACAGCCTCTCAGGCGAGGATCGTCCAGAGCTGGTCGAGGTCAACGTGGGTCATGACCATCTCTTCCGCCAGCCGAATCTTCTCCTCATCGCTGACTTGAATTTTTACGGTGAGCTTTTGCACGCGCGAGGCCATCTCGTAGGTCGGGGCCTCCACGGCGAGCGCCGGGATGCAGGTGCGTTTTAACAGGTCGATGGTTTGCGGCTGCGGTACGATACCACCGGTGAAGAGGATACCGGCCAAGTGCAAATCTTCGCGTAAGACCTCCATGCTGGCGGCAGCCAGTACCAGGTCATCACGGTCGCCCGGGACGATGAGCAGCGACTTGTCGCGGATAAACGTCAAGGCGTTGTGTGGCGTCATTGCGCCGACCACCACCTCCGCAATGGGATTATCCAAATGCTCCTGCCCGTTAATCACGCGTGCCTTCATCGCGTCGGCCACCTGACGCATGGTCGGCCAGGTCAGCCGCGGCGTGTAGGGGATGACTCCGAGCAGCGGCAGTCCCATGCGCTGGAGCGCTTTGCCCAGATAATGCCGGGTCTGCTCCAGCTTCTGCGGGGTCACTTTATTGGCGATGATGCCCACGACCTCTACCCCTTCGCGTTCAAAGAGGCAGCGATTGAGCGCCACTTCGTCCACCGGATGCCCGATGCCGCCCAACGTGACGAGCACGACCTTGGCGTCGAGCAGTTTGGCGACGTGCGCGTTGGACATATCGAAGACCGAGCCCACCCCGGCATGCCCGGTGCCTTCGATGACCACCAGGTCGCTGGTCTGGGCAATGCGGTCATACGCTTCGCGAATCGCGCTGACCAGATCCGGATGCGCGCCTTCCGGATTATCGAGATATTCGCGAGTGAAATACTGGGGCACGGCCACCGGATTCATGTCTTTGATCGCCCATTTATCTCCCCAGATGCGATGGATCAGCACAGCATCCTCATCGACCTGATCCGCACCGACAACGACGTAGCGCTGCCCGACCGGTTTTAAAAATCCGACGGCGCCGGCATATTTTCGCAGCCCCTGTATCAGCCCGATACTGCAGGATGTTTTGCCGTCATTTTGTGAAGTTGCGGCGATAAAGAGCCGCCGTTCATGTCCATTTGCCATCAGAGACCTCCGAGTCAGCGAGGAGAGTGCACGCTGGTATCATAACAGATGACGGGATATCTGGACAGGACATCCGGCAGACCTCACGCATACTACCAGACATGAACGTGCGCAGAATAAAGGAAAGGGGCGGTAGATGAAAATCGGTGTGCTTGGAACAGGCGCTGTTGGGCAGGCGCTCGCCACCGGGCTGCCCGACCTGGGGCATGAAGTAAAAATTGGGTCGCGCGACCCGCAGCAAGCAAAAGTCAGGGCCTGGGTTGCGCAGGGTGGCGCGCACGCGTCGGCGGGTACCTATGCCGAGACCGCGCACTTCGGCGAACTACTCATCTTCGCCGTATTGGGCACAGCCGCCGAGGAGGTCATTCAGCAGGCCGTTCCCCATAATTTTGCCGGCAAGGTCGTCATTGACACTACGAATCCGTTCGCCAATGCACCGGGCGCGCCGACGCTCTTTGTCGGCCATACCGACTCGCTCGGTGAGCGCATACAGCGTGCCATTCCCGACGGGCAGGTGGTCAAGGCGTTCAATATCGTGGGCGCTGCGCTGATGGTACATCCCCAGTTGCCCGGCGGCCCCCCGGATATGTTCATCTGTGGGAATGAGCCGCGGGCGAAAGCGACGGTCGCCGAGATCCTGCACGCCTTCGGCTGGGCCTCCACCATCGACATCGGCGGTATTGACGGCGCCCGCTACCTGGAACCGATGGCCATGGTATGGGTGCGCGCCCATGCCGGCACCCATACCTGGATACAGGCCTTTAAATTGCTGCGGGCATAGCGCCGCACAGGTGGTACCGGTGCAGGACTCCAGGATAGGCTCGTGTCAACAGCACAGTTTGGAAGCCGATGGAGGGCCGCAGCCCGGAGTCGCGCTCAGCGTGCCGCGAGATGCAAGTCCGGGGAGGTACTGTCGGCAGGCTGAGCGCGACTGGGGTCGGCTTCCAGACAGTGCTAAGGACATTAGGCTGGGCTGGGGGCGGCCCTCACCCCAGCCCCTCTCCCAATTCTGGGCGAGGGGCTTGACGGGATGAGATCACTGCTATTTTACCGCGTTTGTTGGCGTGGGCAGCGCGGCGTTCATGACCTGGAAGATGGCGGTGTTGTCCACCACGGAGGTGAGCCCGTGTTCGAAATCGTTCACCGTCAGCGCGTAAGCGGCAAACCGGTCGCTGCCTGCGCCCATGCAAAAGACATCCACCATGCGGTTGGTGTGATTGCCCCATTTGCCTTCGGTGCCCCAGACGACGGTGGGCAGTTGGCCGGCGGCGGTGGGCAGTTGGCCGGCGGCGGTGGGTTTCACACTATTCAAGTAGCCGGTGTCATGATCCGCGGTGATGATGAGCAGGTTCTCGTTCCACCCGCCGTGTGCGGCGATCCATTGCAGCGTCGCCGCGATCGCGTCATCGAACGCAATCGTTTCGCCGATGGTGGCGTCCAGATTGTTCGGATGGGCGTTCTTGTCGATGGCCCCGCCCTCCACCATGAGGAAGAATCCGGTGGGGTTGGCCAGCGCGTTCAACGTGCCCTGCGTCATCTCGGTGAGCGTGGGTAGCGTGGGGTCAGCGCTCTTGCCGTCCGCGTTGCATGCTTTCAAGGCGTAGGTATTGCGGAACAAGCCAAGCACTTTACCGGTGGCCGGTTTGGCGATGAGCGCCTGAAAGTCCGCCCGATCCTGCACTAATTGGTACGGGGTCTGCCCCGTCGTCACCGCCGTCCAGTCTTCTTTGCTAATATTCGTAAAGGCCTTGGCCGGCTCGGCGCTATTCGGATTGCCCGCGCCCATCAGCACGTCGGGTTGCGAAACCATGAGCATTTCGTGCGTAATCGGGATCGCGTTGCCGCGCCCGGTATTATGCGCGGCGAAACAGGCGGGCGTGGCATCAAAAAAGAACACGCTGGTGATGACGCCGACCTTCATGCCGGCCTGCCGCGCCAGGGCGGCGATGGAGACCAGCGGCTGCTGTTTGCCATCGACGTCGATGGCGCCGTTATATGTTTTCACGCCGGTGGCGAGTGCCGTGGCGGACGCGGCGCTATCGGTCGGCGCCGCTTTCGGATATTCTTTCGAACCGCCTTGCCAGGTAAAATCGTAGCCTTTGCCGGAGGTGGAGTAGGTGGTCGCATAGTAATGGCCCGCCAACGTTTCCATCGTCAGCTTTTTCTGCCCACCAAAGGCGTGGTAGTCATTGCCGTACAGATACGCCCCGGTAGCGCTGACGATCACCGGCCCCATGCCGTCGCCAATCATGAGAATGACATTTTTTGGCGCGGCCACGGTCGCCACCGCGAGCCACAGAAAAAAAAGCGCCGCGACCAGCGCGCGCGCAGAGAACGTCATCCGACGGGATGGGTAATTCATCATGGAGCCCTCACAGGAGATGATTTCAGCGGAGACAATTTCCGATGATCAGATACTTAATTCCTATAATTCACGCCGAAGAGAAAATATCCTTCCTCCGCTTGCCGTGCGGGCGCACACCTACTGACACCAGGCCAGCCGGGAGTCCTCAGCACTGTCTGGAAGCCGATGTAGGGCCGCGGCCCGGAGTCGCGCTCAGCCTGCCGCGCGTGACATCTCCGG
>DASXVL010000230.1:0-2507 GCA_036504255.1 Armatimonadota bacterium
TGGGAGCAGTTGACTCGATGTTCCGCCCGTTCATCGATGTTGATCTTGCCTTTGCAAATGGTTTGAATATCACTGCAGAATATCAAACAAAGGATGACATTGAGAGTAAGGCCCTTTCTTCGCTGATCGCCCGTTATCCGCTAACTAAGCAGCGTACACTGCTTGGCGAAATCGGCCTGACCAATGCCATTAACGGCATTGCGGGAGGCAAAAGCCATCAACTTGTCGCCGGCCTGAACTATACCTTCGGTAAATAGATTGTCGTTTACACACCGGTTGGGTGTGGGGCCGGGGATAGCCGCTCGGCTATCCCCGGCATGACAATAGTGCAGTGATCCATGCCTGTTGAGATATCAAGGTTACCACATGGGCGAAATCAACCAGGAGAAGTGGGACGGCAAATGAGAGGATGTTCGCAATGGCGATGAAGTCACCGGTTCGGTGGGCAATTTTATTATTACTCTCAGTGACGCTATTCAACACCAGTTATGCTGTCCCCCCCGCAACCCCGAATAAGCCTGTTACCATCGGAAAAGTCTGGATTATCGCCATTGGCGTCAGTCGCTATACGAATCAGAATTACGTCGCGTTGAAAGCGGCAAAAGATGGCGCCGAGCAAGTGGCGCGCGCGCTCTACGAGGCACAGCCCAGCATCACGCAGCCCCCGACCGTCCTCACCCCAGACGCCTTGGATGATTTTGACCACCCCACGCGCGGGTTTATCCGCGCGAAGTTTGCCGATTTGGAAAAACTGCTCAAACCGGCGGACCGGGTGGTCGTGTATTTCAGTGGGCACGGCATCGAAGTTGCCGGGAAACCCTATCTGCTCCTCATGGATCTTACCAATTATCGCAACCTTGACCTGCTGAAAGACGGCAGTATCAGTGTTGAGGAGTTGCGTAGTTGGATGAATAATTTTAATTGCCGGGAGCGCATCCTGTTTCTCGACGCCTGCCGGGTCGATGCCCTGGAGGTGAGCGGCGATGCGGATATTAATAATACGTCGAAGCCGTTTAGTGATGTCACCCTCAATGCGTTGGGTACCCAAGGCTCGAAGACCGTCACGCTCTTTGGCTGCCAACCGGGTGAGCGTGTCTATTACGGTACCAAGGGGTTATCGTTCTTCACCGAGGCCTTGCTGGAAGGACTGCAAGGTGAAGGGAAAGCCGTCAATCGAAAAGGCCAAATCACCATGGCGTCATTGGGGTCCTACGTGCAAGACCGCGTGCAAGAGCTGGCCAATGATCAAAACAAGGCGCAGAAGCCCGCGATGTACCCCGCGGTGCTCCCGACCGATGCCCTGGTACTCCGTCCTGGACCACCGATCATCGCGTGTCCGATCTTTAGTGTGAACGACAAAAATGACCTTGAAGCCAAGTATAAGGACTCGTTCACCGAACGATTTACCACTGAGCTGGTAGCCTCGCAAGAGGTGGCCATGGTCGAGCGCACGCGTCTCGATCAAGTGATGCGCGAATTGCGGCTGCAAACCAGTGGTTTGACGGATGCGTTGAGCGCAAAGCGACTCGGTCAGGTGGTCAACGCGGATTATCTGATCGTTGGCACGGTGCGCGAGGTGCCGGGCAAGTTGTTGTCGATTAACGTACGTTTAGTCGAGACGGCATTCGGACAAGTCGTGCCGGGGTGCGCGGCCGCCTGTGATTTCGACCCCGCTGATCCCACACAGTGGAAGCGGGAATTACTCTTCATGGCGGATCAGTTGCTGGATGCGATGCATAAGCAAGGGGTGACCAACGGAGCCGGGAGTGATCCGGGAAAACTACGTGTCGTCACTATTCCGCCGGGTGCGAAGGTGAGCCTCGATGGCAAATGGCAAGAGGGCTTGACACCGTTAACCATCAAAAAATTACCGCCCGGCGCCAAGGTTGCCCTGACGATAACCCAGGACGGTTACGAAACATATGACGACGTTGTCACGATTGGGACGGGCATGCCAGTGCCCATCAATCTCGTGCGATTGCAAGGCGCGATTATCGTCAAATCCTCTCCGGTCGGCGCCAAAGTCTTCCTGGATGGTGTGGAACGCGGGGTAACCAGCGCTGACGGTCTCACGCTGTCCAACCTCCCGGTCGGGAATTATGCTGTGACACTGCGGCAAAGTGGCTATCGTGAGGAGTCCCAGCATGTTGATGTCATCCATAAGACGAATAGCGACGTGCTGTTCACCCTGCAAGAGCTGCCCAAACCGACGATGACAGTGGACTTGCGCTGTAAGACCCCCCTCCTGGCGGCTGGGTATAAGGTGTACGGTGCGCCGGCATTCGGCGATGGCGCGTACTGGGCGGCGTGTGCGACAGTCAAGAATACCGGGGTGATCCCCCTCGCCAATCTCAAGATTACCTATACCTTTGGCGCGTACGGCTCCTGGACATCGCCGAGACAATATGCCACCCTGGCGCCCGGCGACGAGATTGTCGATAAGGCGTACCCGGCCTTTGCGGAGGCCATGCTCACCGTGGCGACGCGTAAGAGCATTCCCGTGACGG
>DASXVL010000231.1:0-3892 GCA_036504255.1 Armatimonadota bacterium
TGTCTTGCAGTACGACGACGTAATGAACCTGCAGCGTACGGTGATCTACCGACAGCGTCGGCAGGTACTGGAAGGGCAGAATATTCGTGAAAGCGTGCTGGAATCCATCGATAAGGCATTGTTGCTGCGCATTAACGAACACGCCGGTGAGTCGGTCGCGGCTGACGTGTGGGACATCGAACACCTCGCCACCGCGCTCTTGGAAGTCTGCCCGCATCTGCCGCTCTACTTCGTCCCGGTGGAGATGCGCTATGGCCCGTCGAGCCCGCTGCTCGATGAACAGCATCGTCGGCGAATCATGCAGCTCTACACAGAAGGGCTGGCCGCGCCGAAGCGGTTTGATGAACTGACCGAACTCATCATCACCCGTGTGCATGAGGCCTATGACGGCCATGAGGCCGAGCAGGGCGAAGAGAACATGCGCCTGCTTGAGCGCCTGGTCACCCTGCGCATCATCGATGAAAAATGGATCAGCCACCTGGATGCCATGGACTTCCTGCGCGAAGGCATCGGACTGCGCAGTTACGCCCAGGTCGATCCGCTGGTGGCCTACAAGAGCGAAGCGTTCGATCTTTGGAATCAATTGATGAGCGAAATCCAGGAGCAGATCGCCATCAATATCTTCCGGGTACGGCTCATGGTGGAAGAAGCGGAACATCAAAAATCGGCCTATAAGCCGACCGCTACCAATCGCAGTGACGAAGGACCGAGCAAAGGTGAGCGCGTCGCCAACGCCGGTGTGGGCCGCAATGATCCGTGTCCCTGCGGCAGTGGCCTGAAATACAAGAAGTGCTGCGGCATCAAAGCCGGGGTATAGACGGCAAGCTAGCAGCAGAAGCGAGAGAGGCGTCCGGATTTTTCCGGGCACCTTATGCTATGCCGGCGGGGAGAAGCGCGCCTTCGGGGCAGGCGAGCAGATAGGGACACAGTTGGCATTGCCTGCCTGCAGACGGGTGGTAATCTTCCGCGCTGATGCCCGCGCCTGCGACTGTCACCAATCGCCGCGCCTCATCGAGGAGGGCAGGGGTCACCGCTTCGTCACGCACCTGTTGCACCCCGTCTTCATCAAGATACGCGAGAATGGCCCGGGCAGGTTGGCGGTCCAATGTATGCATGACACCGAGCGCATACAGCGCTAACTGTCGCATGTGATTAGCCGACGGCCGCCCGGTTTTATAGTCGAGAATCCACAGCTCGCCCTGCACCTCAGCCAGCAGATCAATGATCCCCGGCACGAACACATCGCCCTCACGCACGAGAAAGCGCAACTCGCGGTGCAGCGCGCTGGCCTGCGCCAACGCGGGAAAGAACGGCATCTGTTGCAGTCGGTCGATGCACGCGAGTAACGCGGTGCGGTCTCCCGCCGTTAACGCGCCCGTCAGCTCCTCCGGTAAGGTGGCGAGTATGTCATCGACTTGTGCGGCGAGACTTCGCGGAAAATCGACATGCTGCATCACCGCATGCACGAGCTTCCCAAACGTCGTGCCATCGAGGCGCGCCGCCTCGTCATCGTCGGCGGCCACCGTCTCTTGCCCTTCAGCCGGTTGATGCGCCGCGTTTTGCCAGCCATCATCGTTGACGAGGTAACGGAACCAGTATTGGCGCGGGCAGCTATGATAGCACAACGCCCGATGTACGCCGATGCGCAGCGCTCCTTCACGGCGAGACTTTGGCAGTGCTTGAAAACGGTCATTGATGCGCGCGAACGCTTCCACCTCGGCGGCATCGGTGAGCACCGGCAACGCGTCACCGGCCAGTATCTGCTCATGGTAGTCGTCCCAGAGTGTTGTGGCGCGTAGCGGGGGCGCTAAGGCTTCCACCTGCTGCAGTGAAGTATGGCTCCAGACGAGTACGGGATAGCTCGTTTCGTCAAAGGTGATGGGAATCGCCGTATCGGTCTCGACGGGCGCAGATAACCCCAGTGCCCCGGCGAGTATGTCCGCGTAGCGCGTCTGCTTATCCGGCGTGGGGTATTTGGTATACCCGCTGCAGATAAGGTGTTCGCGTGCGCGAGTCAACGCCACGTAGAGTAACCGTTCGCCCTCACGACGATCATCGCGGGTCAATGCGGCGACCGCTTGTTGATAGTTGGCTGGTTTTTCCCAGCCGTCATCCGGTGAGGCCAGTTGGCAGGCAAGCCCTGCGGGCGTGAAAACAAAGAGCTCGTTACACGGATTGGCGTCACGCCCGCAGTCGGCAAGAAATACCACGGGGGCTTCGAGTCCCTTGGCGGCATGAATCGTCATCAAGCGCACGACGTTGCTGCCTTCCACATCGAGCGGAGCTGAGGCCTCACGCGGCGCCTGTGCGCTTAATTGGGTGAGATAGCGCTGAAAATCCGCCAGGTCGAAAATTCCCCGGTCCTGGAAGGTGGCCGCGACTTCGCGCAATTTGTGCAGGTTGGCGTAGCGTTGATCGCCACCATCCATGGCCAATAACGTATGCGCATAGCTCGTGCGCGCGAGGATGGCATCGATTAACGGTAACGGCTGGCCGGCGGTCAATTCCGGCTGCAAATCTTCCACTAGTTGGCGGAAATGGTGGAGGGCGTCGCGGTCCTGCGCATCGATGGGCGGCAGGGATTCGAGTTGACTGATCGCGCGCCACAGCCGACCGAATGCCGCGTCTCTTTGCACGGCGTCGGGGTAGGGGAGCTGCCCATTCCAGGCCGACCAGTCGCGCGAGAGCCAGTAGAGCGTATCATCGCTGACCCCGACAAGCGGCGAACGCAGCACCACGGCCAGCGAGAAGTCGTCGAGCGGGTTGTCCAACACGCGGAGCAGGAAGAGCATGTCCTGCACTTCGCGCGTCTCGTAAAAGCCGCGCCCGCTGACTACATAAAATGGGATGCCGGCCGTGCGCAAGGCCTCTTCATAGCGCGCGATGTCGGTGGAGGCGCGAAAGAGCAGTAAGATATCGCCGAATGTTGCTGGCCTGCCGTCGGGCGTCGCGGGATGATCCGGCGACTCAACCGTTACCGTGAGCGCTGAGTCACCGACAGTCCCGGTGAGTTGCAGGATACGGCGGGCGATCCAGGCGGCTTCACGGTCGCGTAGCTCCGCCGCGCCACCCTCGGTACAGGGCCAGAGGGCCAGTTCGATGGATGGCAACTCTTTCGCGGCAAAGCTCGTGCCCGCGCTCAGGGGCTCGAAGGTAAATCCGTCATCGGTCGCGCCTAACGGCCAAAGGCGGGCAAAGAGACCATTGAGCGGTTCGAGCACCTCCGGACGCGTGCGATAATTCGTCATCATGGCGATGCGTTTCCCGGTTGCGCCCAGGCTCAAGATGCGCTGCTCCTGCCCGAGGAAGACGCGGATGTCGCTGCCCACAAAGCGATAGATCGCCTGTTTCACATCGCCGACCATGAAGAGGTGACCATCGCCTTGTAATGTCTGAATAAGGCTGAATTGCAAGGGGTTGGTATCCTGGAATTCATCGACCATGATCTGCCGGAATTGCCCACGGAGCCGGGCGGCCGCACTGCTGTCGTCCAGATGCAAGAGCTCGTGGGTGCAGAGCAACAAATCTTCAAAATCAAGCAGGCCATCCCCAGCTTTCATCTCATCATAAGCGACATCGAAGCGCGTCAGCAGGGTAATGAAGGCCTGGATTGAGGCTGCCGCCGCTTGATCGAGATACGCGCCCAGCCAGGCGCTCGCCGCGGCCTTGATCGTGTCACGCGCCTGTTTGGCTTGCTCGCGTGGGCCGCCACTCGGCGTGAGGGCGGCGCAAGCGTCTTGCACCTGATAATAGGTTTCCCAGGCGAACTCGGCTTCGCTTGCCAGCAACGCACGCAGCGAGTCCAGTGTCTCCGCAACGCCGCGTAACGCCTCCTGCCATTTTGGCGTGCCGGGGAGCGAAAGCAGTGCTTCCGTCGCGCTGACTAGCTCGT
>DASXVL010000232.1:0-7568 GCA_036504255.1 Armatimonadota bacterium
CAACTACCGGGTGCATGTCTTTGGAGCTAGACTAAGTTCTTGCCCCTGCACCGGGCGGTAAGAGCAGCACCGTTTGGAAGGAAGGCCTGCCCTCGGTACGAGGGCAGAAAGCCCCGCTTCCTTTGTACGTATTAGCCGTTACTCACCGCATCAAACACCGGCACCACTCCCCCGAAAATCCCGGCGTCGTCGCCGAGGGCATACAGAACCGTAGAAACGGTTTGGCGCGTTGACTTTCATCCTCGTATTCTCACAACTGACAGTAGATATGCGCGATCCTTTGCAGAGATATCCAGTAGTCATCAATATGCAGAAGCATCTCTGCTGCCCATTGACAAGGAAAAATCACGGTGGTATTGTGCCCGTGAGCTCACCGGTGGGACCTGTCAAAAAGGAGGAGTCAGTTATGATGACCGAGGAACTGCGCGCACAGGTGGCGCGTGATCCGGAGGAACTGCTCTCGCTGGAAGCGGCGGCGGATCTGTTGTGTGTCAGCAAATCCACGCTGTACCGTATGCTCGAACGGGGTGAGATCAAGGGACGGAAAGTTGGGCGGCAATGGCGCTTCCGCCTGGGCAATCTGCAGGCGTACCTGGAACGCGGGCCGCAGGCGGTGGTGCTCTCCACGGTGCGCGAAGACGAGGTCGATGCCTTGCTCCCGTCGCTGGCGGAGGCCGCGCGGCGAGCGGGCGTGACGCCGCCTGTGCTTGCCGCGGACACATCGGGCGAAGAGAAGGTCGCGCGGTACGTGCAGCAACTGCTGCAACTGGCTATCGTGGCGAAGGCCTCTGACATCCACCTTGTGCCCGAACGTGACACCACGGCAGCCTGCTTACGCGTCGATGGCGTGCTGCAAGAGATCGGCCGTATTCCCGCCAGCACCTATCCCGCCGTGGTGGGCAACATTAAACAACTGGGGGGTATGAATCTCGAAGAGCGCAACATTCCACAGGATGGGCGTGCGCATTTCCAAGAGGCCGGTGGGCAGTTCGATATGCGCATCAATGTACTGCCAACCGTCTACGGCGAAAGCATTGTGATGCGCCTGTTGGCACAGAGCGATATCTTCATTGGCTTGGAACGGCTTTGTTTCTCCGAGGAAGACTTTGGGCGCTATCGGCGCTGGCTGCGTTCCCCGTGCGGCTTAATGCTCGTGGCCGGGCCGACGGGCAGCGGGAAAACGACGACGCTGTACAGCGGGTTACTGTCGATCGTCGGCGCACAGATTAACACCCTGACGGTTGAGGACCCTGTGGAATACGCGTTGCCGCATACCCGCCAGGTTGGCGTGAATCGGCGTACCGGCCTCTCGTTCGCCGTCGCGTTGCGCGCGTTCTTACGTCACGACCCAGACGTGATTATGGTGGGGGAGATCCGCGACTTTGAGGTCGCCAATATCGCGGTGCAAGCGGCGCTCACCGGGCATTTAGTGCTCTCCACGCTCCACACCAATGATGCCGCCTCCGCCGCGCTGCGCCTGACCGAGATGGGTGTCGAGCCGTTTCTCGTCAGCGGCAGCCTGCTCGGCGTTATCAGTCAACGTTTGGCGCGGCGAATCTGCCCGGATTGCCGGGAAGCGGTGGAGATTCCTGCGGCGACGCGCGAACATATTCGTACGTTATCGGAGCACGGCGGCTACCTGCTGCCGGAGGATGCCACGTTTTATCAGGGCGCGGGGTGCGAACGTTGTGCCGGGCGGCGCTCGTTCGGGCGCGTGGGGCTGTACGAACTGCTGGAGTTCACGCCGAGGGTACGCGAAGCGTTCCTGCGCGGCGCGGACGCCGAGGCGCTCACCCGTGCGGCGGTGGCGGACGGCATGCAGACGCTGCTCGCCGACGGCATGCGGAAAGCCGTGGCGGGCATCATCACCGTGGACGAGGTGCTGCGCGTCTGCGCGATGGGCTAGCCGGCCCTCACGTCAAGGGGAAAAACGCACAGGGCCGTCGGTAACATACCGGCGGCCCTGTGTGCGATATTCGACAGCAAAGACGTTACGCTGTGGCAGGCGCGGCTTCGGGGGCCGCGGCGACGCCGAGTTTCTGACGGATGATCGCCAGGCATTCTTCCGGACGGTCGGACAATTCGCAGCCTTCGGGCAGGACGATCTGACCGGCGGTCAGCGTATCGCCCACCT
This sequence comes from Armatimonadota bacterium, assembly GCA_036504255.1. GTDB lineage: Bacteria > Armatimonadota > Hebobacteria > CAIYQO01 > CAIYQO01 > DASXVL01. The sequence goes on from DASXVL010000232.1 coordinate 2,135, forward strand.
GCATGGTGGAAATGTCGTGCGTCAAGCTTTCCGGCACCGCACTGGCCATACAGCGCAAATTCAGCGCATGCAGGGTCACTTCAAACACTCCGCCTTCATGCACGCCGGCCGGTTCGCCTTCCAGGTGCACGGGCACATTGACTTCCAAGTACTGCTGCAACGAAATGCGCTGCAGATCAATATGCGTGGGAAAGTGTTTCAGCAAATCGCGCTGAATGGCTTTCACCAAGACCAGACCGGCGTCCGCGCCATCAAGGGTGAGGCGCACGATCTGCGAACCGGATTGTCCGGCGCGCTCGACGGACGCGAAATGGCGTCGGTCCATCATTAACGAGACGGGGTCACCGTTGCTATATACGGTTGCGGGGATCTGCCCCTGGCGCAGCATCTTCCGGGCAGCCTGGCTGCCAATTTCGGTACGTGATACGCAGGTCAACGTGGGATACGTGGTCATAGTTGTCTCCTGTGGGACAAGGATGGTTGAGGGCTACCAGGGGGACTATCTCGTGAATGAGGGTCACGCGGATAATTCTACGGGGAGTCGCCAACAATTAGGCTTCTGGCATAAGCATAACAGCCGCGGTTACATTTGTCCAATCGACGAAGAGAACACGGCCGGGCGAGGCCCGCCTCACCACACTCGCCCCGTCTTTCTTGCGAAAATTCTGCCGCTCTGCTTGTCGAATTGCCGAAAATGGTGTCTAATGCTGGTATGAGTACTGTCGCGACTACCCCTCGATTAGTGTATTACGCGGAAGCAATCCGTGAGGCGATGGCGGAAGAGATGCGCCGAGACCCGAACGTGGTCCTCTTTGGCGAGGATATCGGCCTTTATGGCGGCTCCTTCGGCGTCACGCGCGGGTTAATCGATGAGTTCGGGCCGGAACGGGTCATCAATACGCCTATCTCGGAGGGCGGCTTTACCGGGCTGGCGGTGGGCGCGGCGTTGACCGGGCTGCGTCCGGTGGTGGAGTACATGTTCATGGACTTCATCGCGCTCGCCAGCGACCAGATCATCAACCATGCGGCGAAGTTTCGCGCCATCTACGGCGAACAGGCGAAAGTGCCCATCGTGTTCCGGGCGGCGGCCGGGGCCGGGCGTTCCTACGGCGCGACGCACTCGCAGATGCTGGAAGGCTGGTTCATGCACATCCCGGGCCTGAAGGTGGTCGCGCCCGCCACCGCCGAGGACGCGAAAGGCCTGCTCATCTCCGCCATTCGCGACGACGACCCGGTGCTGGTCATCGAACATAAGGATCTCTATAAGGTGCGCATGCCGCTGGGGGCCAGCACGGAACCCATTCCCTTCGGTACGGCGCGCGTGCTACGCGAGGGCGATGTCGTCACCATCATCGCCTATTCCAAAATGGTGCACACCGCCGCGCTGGCCGCCGCGCAACTGGCGAAGGAAGGCATCGCCGCCGAAGTCATCGACCTGCGCAGCCTGCGTCCGCTCGATACCGCCACCATCGCCGCCTCCGTGCAGAAGACCGGGCGCGCCGTCATTGTCACCGAGGCCATGGGCATCGCCGGGCCGGCCAGCGAGATCGCCTGCCAGGTGATGGACCATGCCTTTGACTACCTGAACGCGCCCATCGCGCGCGTCACCATGCCCGATGTCGCCATCCCATTTGCCCCCGAGTTAGAAGCACGTGTCATACCACAGATAGAGGATGTTATCGCCGCGGTGAAGAAACTCATATAACGTAGGGTGGGCGAAACGAACGCCTTCATACGTGCGGAGTTTACGCGTGGCATCACTGCAAAAAAATCTGGAACTGGGGCGTGAGAAACTCGGCCACGGGGATTACCTCGCGGCGCTCGCCTACGCCGACGCGGCGATGGCGCTCGACGAGGCCTCCTTTGAAGCGCTGCAGTTGCGCAGCCGCGCGCTCTACCTGCTCGGACGCGATGCGGAAGCGCTGCAAACGCTACGCCAGGCGCATGTCGTCTTGCAGCGCATGATGCCCATGGCTGCGGCGCACGACCCCATCGACGCGCTGGATTTCGACGATGACCCGCCGCCACAGCACCTGCCCACCATCGGCACCGATGCCTTGGAAACCCTCCTCGCGCTACGCGAACGCCATCAGTTGGACGGTGCGCTGCTGGCGCTGCTCGCCACGCTGGCGGAAGATGCCGGACGCTACGAAATCGCCCGTGAGGCCTTTCATGAGCTGGTGGCGTTGGAGCCCGCGCGGCTTGACGCCTGGGAAGGGCTCGTACACATCCTCTGTCATGAGGATCTCGACGCCGCGCAGGAGACCCTGACGCGCGCGCTGGCGCTGTATCCCACGCATGCGCTCTTTTATGAATTCCTCGGGTTCATCCATTTTCGCCGTCGTCAATTTCGCCAGGCGCTCATCGCCTACCGCCGCGCCATCGAGCATGGTGCGGAGCACCTGGACAACTACCAGGCGCAGGTAGAATGCTATCTGTCGCTCGACGAAACCAGCGACGCGCTGCAGATGCTGGAAACCCTCGGCCATCGTGGCATGCACGATGCCGATAGCCAGCGCTTTATCATCGAGGTCGCCTTGCAATGCGAACATTTCGCGCTGGCGACGCAACACGCGCACCAGCTCATGCGCCTGCAGCCGTCACACGCGGAAACCTACTGCTACAAAGCCTGGATTGAAGTGCTGCACGGCGATTGGGCTGATGCGGAACGCACCTTGCGCCTCGGCTTTCACAAGGCGGTCGATGGCGCTTCCGCGCTGTTCGAACTCGTGGAAGTGCTCATCGCCGACGGGGAATTGCACGCCGCACTGCGCGTGGCCGATCTCGCCAGCGAGATGGCGCCCGACCACCCGGAGTCGGTGGCGTCACGCGGCAAAGTGCTGCGCGAGATGGGCGCGTACATGGAGTCGCTGGACGCGTTCCGGCAGGCTGCCACCCTCGCGCCGCAAGACGATGCCTACCAAACCTGGATGGGGGTCGTCCTGGATAACATGGAAGAGTACCAGGAGGCCATTCGCCAGTTCAATCACGTCCTCTCGCGCCATCCCTCCGACGTGTGGACGCTCTCGAATCGCGGCCTTACCTACCTCGCGCTGGATACGGGCGAGCAGGCGCTGGCGGATTTCACCCGTGGCATCGAAATCGATCCCCAGGATGCCGCCCTCTACTTCTGGCGCGCCTGTACCTGGGTGAAGCTGCGTAAATATGACTATGCCTTCCGTGATCTGCACCGTGCCGTTGATTTGAGCGACGAGATTTTTGCCTGGCTCGAGCAGGAGCCCATCCTGGAGCCGCTGCAGCATGACCCGCGTTTCCTCGAATTGCTCGACAGCCCCGACGGGGAGGCGTAAACGCATGACTCACCCGATGACCGTACGCACCATGGCCCTCTATTCGCTGGCGGAAGTTGACCTGTCCAACCGCCTGCTGGCCGATTATTTGCAAAACAACACCGAGGTGCATGACCTCTTTGCGCATGATCCCGAGGAAATGCTCGACAGGGCGCGCCACGCGCGGGCGGGAGTCGATCGTACGCGACTGGCCGATGCCCTGGTGACGCTGCAGCAAGAGCTGGGCGCCGATGCGCGCGCCGTGGAGTATGCGCAGCTGCTGGCCGACCCGACCACGCCGGTGGTCACCGCCGGGCAACAGCCCGGGTTATTGACCGGACCGCTCTATACCATCTACAAGGCCATCTCCGCGCTCAACGTCGCGCGTCGCCTCTCCACGGAACTGGGACGCCCCGTCGTCCCCGTCTTCTGGTCGGCCACCGATGATGATGACCGCAACGAGGTGGACCATTGCGGCTGCTGGGACCAGCACACCACGCTGCATGCGCTGCATTATCCGGAGGCGGCGGGCACGCCGGGGCAGTTGGTCGGCAACTTACCCACGGAATGCTATGGCGAGCAGGTGCTCACCCAGCTCATGGGCTACATCGACGGCCTGCCCTATGCCGACGAGGTGCGCGAGCTGTTGCAGGGCACATTGACGCCCAGTGTCGATATGGGCGCATGGTTCAACCGCATCATGGCCGCCCTCTTCTCGCGCCATGGGCTGGTAATCTGCGATCCGCGCGTGCCGGCGGTACGCGAACTGGCGGCGGAGATTATTCGCCGCGAGATTCAGGCGCCGTTGGACTCCACCGCACGGGTCAATGAGCGTGCCCGCGTCTTGCGCGCCGCCGGCTACCGCCCGCAACTGATGAAGCCGGTCGAGGTGTGTAACTTCTTTCTGCTCGATGAAAAACGGCAGCGTGTGACCTACCGCGACGGCATGTTCTACGTGGCAGGCACCGCATATCGCGCCGAGGAACTGCTGGACTGGCTGGCGCGCGAGCCCACACGCTTTACCCCCAACGCCGTGTTGCGCCCGGTGGTACAGGAATACCTGCTCGGTAGCTCTCTGTTCATTGCCGGGCCAAATGAGTTGGGCTACTGGGCTGAGCTCCATCCCGTCTTCCAGGGGTTCGGGATCGAAATGCCGCCCGTCATGCCGCGTGCCGGGGCTACTCTGGTGCCACCGGCCGTCGCCCGCACCCTGCGCCAATGGCATCTCAACCCGCTGCCGGTGCTCTTTGACTATGATCAGGTGCGTTTTGATATCCTGCGCGAGGAACAGCCGGAGACGGTGGCGCGCGGATTTCATCAAGGACGCACCGAAATCGAGCAGCTCGTCGCCCGGCTCATCCCGTTGGTGTCTGACGTCGATACCACGCTGGCGCAATCCGCGCTGGCGACGCACCAGCGCCTGTTGAATGAGCTGGAGCGCCTGGAGCGCAAAACGCTGAAGGCGGTGGAGCGGCAGTCAAGCGAGCAACTAGCGCAGTTGGAACGCGTGCGCGTCACCCTCTTTCCGCGCCGTGGCTTGCAGGAGCGCACGCTCAATATCTTTAGCGTCATGGCCCGCTACGGTTTGGGGTTCTTTGATCAGTTGTGCGAACTCATGGATCAGGAGGAAGGCCGCCACCTGTTCATTGAACTCACGCCGGGGGGCGACGGCTAACAAAAATCGGGAAGCCTGCGGGTGTCTAGGTAGCGGTGGGTCCTTAGCACTGTTTGGAAGGGTTCGAGCGCAGCGAGTCCCGCCGTTCCCGGCCTTGTGCATCAGGCTGCGGGTTCCTTCGGAGCTGGGGAAGAGCCCATTCTCGCTTCCCGTTGTAGGGGCCGCCCGCTGTGGCGGCCCCTGGTAGTGTTTTTGTGTCCCGTGGTCGTGTGAACGGTAAGGTGCGCCGCCTGGGCTCACACCCCTGTCCCCTCACGCCGCACGGCTGCGGTCACGAGACGTGCGGGCCGCCACGGCGGGCGGCCCCTACCACGGGGAGAGAGGCCGCGCTTCCGTAGCGCGCGCCCGCTGTGGCGCGCCTGTGGTGCGACCGTATCCGTGCGGCGGAGCAGGAGCGGATACCAATTTGGGAACGCCCCGTCACTCTCGCTGCACGGATCGGCAGGCGAAACAAGCGTGCCACTGCGGG
>DASXVL010000233.1:0-6403 GCA_036504255.1 Armatimonadota bacterium
CACAATTCCGTTTGATGCCCATAACTGGCGAATCATCGACGCACAGAAAAATTATTATGTATATCCGGATCCGGCATCACCGGATTTCCCCAACTTGCCGGGGACGACTTACCCATTAACCCAACCGTTATGTCTTGACCGGGACTGAGCTCACTGGAGGACCGGGATGTTTACGCCATATAGAGATTCCATCACGCGGCAGGCATGTTTTCGTGCACGTCGCCCTGCAAATGTCGGGGCGGCGCGGCACGGCTCGCCGCACGCCGGCGGGCTGCACAGATTCCTTCCGGTCTTCCTGCTGTGCGCGTGTCTTGGGTTGCTGCTGCAGGCATCGGCGGCGTTTGCCGCGCCGGTGGCGACGAATGACGCCTTTTTCGCGTCCAAAGGAACAGCCCTGACGGTGGCGGCCCCCGGTGTGTTGGGCAACGACACGGATCCGGACGGACGGCCGTTGACGGCGATCCTCGTCACCGCCCCCGACCCGACCACGGGAACGCTCACGCTCAACGCCGATGGCTCATTCACCTTCACGCCGGGCACACAACTGGTGGGCGGCTTAAACCCGGATGGCACCTTCGGCTTTACCACGGTCGATTGGGTGGGTACCACCACCTTTACCTATAAAGCGAACAATGGGCTGCTCGATTCTCCCGTGGCCACCGTAACGATTACCATGGACCCGCCGCCAGTGGCGACGGGTGACGTATTCATCGCGCCCCGAGGTATCGCCCTGACGGTGGCGGCTCCCGGTGTGTTGGGCAACGACACGGACCCGAACGGACGGCCGTTGACGGCAGTGCTCGTCACCGCCCCCGACCCGACCACGGGTACGCTCACGCTCAATGCCGATGGCTCATTCACCTTCACGCCGGCCACGCAAGTGGTGGGTGGCTTAAACCCGGATGGCACCTTCGGCTTTACCACCATCGATTGGGTGGGGACCACCACCTTTACCTATAAAGCGAACAACGGGCTGCTCGATTCCGCTGTGGTCACCGTGACCGTGACCATGGATGCCCCGCCGCCAGTGGCGACGAATGATGCCTATCTCGCGTCCAAAGGAACGGCCCTGACAGTGGCGGCCCCTGGCGTGTTGGGCAACGACACGGACCCGAACGGACGGCCGTTGACGGCGGTCCTCGTCACCGCCCCCGACCCGACCACGGGAACGCTCGCGCTCAATGCCGATGGCTCATTCACCTTCACGCCGGGCACACAACTGGTGGGCGGCTTAAACCCGGATGGCACCTTCGGCTTTACCACGGTCGATTGGGTGGGTACCACTACCTTTACCTATAAAGCGAACAACGGGCTGCTCGATTCTCCCGCGGCCACCGTAACGATTACCATGGACCCGCCGCCAGTGGCGATGGATGATGTATTCATCGCGCCCCGAGGTATCGCCCTGACGGTGGCGGCTCCCGGTGTGTTGGGCAACGACACGGACCCGAACGGACGACCGTTGACGGCGGTGCTCGTCACCGCCCCCGACCCGACCACGGGTACGCTGACGTTCAACGCCGATGGGTCATTCATCTTCACGCCATCCACGCAGTTGGTAGGCGGCTTAAACCCGGATGGCACGTTCGGCTTTACCACGGTCGATTGGGTGGGGACCACCACCTTTACCTATAAAGCGAACAACGGGCTGCTCGATTCCCAGGTGGTCACCGTGACCATAACCATGGATGCCCCGCCGATAGCGCTAGATGACAGTTATAGCCTGGTGAAAAATACCACCCTGATGGTGGCGGCCCCCGGCGTGTTGGGCAACGACACGGACCCGAATGGGCTTCCGCTGACGGCGGTACTCGTGACGCCGCCGAACCCCGCGAGCGGCACGCTGACCCTGAACAGCGATGGCGCATTCAGCTTTGCCCCGGCCACGGATTGGGCCGGCACGACGACATTTACCTACAAAGCGAATGATGGCATATTGGATTCCACCGTGGCCACGGTCACGCTGAAGGTGAACGGCCCGCCGGTCGCGGTTGATGATCTGTACGGGATGACTGCGGGGACCACGCTGACGGTGGCGGCGCCGGGCGTGTTGGCCAATGATACCGATCCGAACGGAGACCCGCTGACCGCTATACTCGTCACGCCCCCCGACCCAACCACGGGGAATGTGATGTTCAACGCCGATGGTTCCTTCACCTTCACGCCGACCACGAAAGTGGTAGGGGTCTTGAATCCGGACGGGACGTTCACCTTTATCACCACCGATTGGGCGGGAACCACCACCTTCACCTACAAAGCGAACGATGGCATCGCCGATTCCAATACGGCGACCGTCACCCTGACGGTGAATGGACCGCCGGTCGCCCACGATGATACCTACTATACTGATGCGGGGACCACGCTGACGGTGGCGGCGCCGGGTGTGTTGGCGAATGATACCGATCCGAACGGAGACCCGCTGACCGCTATACTCGTCACGCCCCCCGACCCAACCACGGGGACACTGACGCTCAACGCCGATGGCTCATTGACCTTCACGCCGGCCACACAACTGGTGGGCGTGCTGAACCCGGATGGCACGTTTAGCTTCATTACCATCGATTGGGTCGGGACTACCACCTTTACCTATAAGGCGAATGATGGTCTGCTGGACTCCAATATCGCCACCGTGACCATTACCATGAACGCGCCGCCGGTGGCGGTGGATGACGAGTACCGCACGCCGATGAATACCACGCTGACCGTGGTCGCGCCAGGCATCCTGGGGAATGACACTGACCAGGATGGCGACCCGTTGCAGGCCATCTTAGTGACTCCGCCGGCTCCGGCGACGGGATCGTTGACGCTGAACGCGGATGGCGGATTCGTCTTCACGCCGGCCCTCAATTATGTCGGGAATACGACATTCACCTATAAAGCGAATGATGGCCATACGAATTCTGCGGTGGCGACGGTGACCATCAAGGTCAACGCCGCTCCGATCGCGATTGACGATAGCTATATTGCGTATAAAGGTTCCTCACTCACCGTGCCGGCGCCCGGGGTACTCCTCAACGATACGGACATCAATGACGACGTGCTGACGGCGATCAAAGTATCGGACCCCACGCATGGCGCCCTGGTCTTCAATAGCGACGGTTCCTTTACCTATACCCCGGCCAGCAATTGGCTCGGCGTTGATACCTTCCAGTACAAAGCCAATGATGGCCTGATTGCTTCGAATACGGCGACGGTGACGATCACCACCGCAGCCGTCAACTGGCCGCAATTCCAACGCGGTGGCACGCACGTCGGATCGCTTGGCGTACCGCCGGTGGTCTTCCCGGCGCCGACGTCCCTGACCGGACCCGGTTTCGATTCGAGCAAGCTGCGCTGGTCCGTGAGAACGGGCGGCACGGTGCGTTCCTCGGTGGCGGTGGTACAAAACCCCGCGGCAATAACACTCCCAGGCGTCATTAACACCACCCAGACTATGCTCGCCGGGTCGGCGACCCTGAGCGTGGATAGTACGAATGGGTTGCACGTCGGCGACCCGTTGCTGATTGACAACGATTATCTCGGGCCGATTCGCGCGATCGACGGCAATCAGCTCACCGTCGCCTATACGGCAACGGTTGACCATCCGGCGACGACCATTGCCGTGGCCGTGTACCGACAGGACACGTTGCGTGGCGCAGTCAGCAATACTGCGACGAGCATTGTCGTCAATCACCCGGAACGCTTTATGGTCGCTGACCAGTTACAGGTCGAGGCCGAGGTCATGACCGTGACGGGCATCTCGGTCGCCACCTTGACCGTGACGCGCACCGCACCGGTGTCCCACGCCAACGGCGCGCTGGTGCGCGTCGGCCGGCCGGGGGTGTGGATGGCGTACGCCGGCTCTGATGATGGCAAGCTGTATGCGATTGAGCCCGATACCGGGTCCAGCATTTGGGCGGCGACGGCGAACGAGTATCTCGGGGCCATCCGTGGCACGCCGGTTATCGATGCCGACTTGGGACGTGTCTACGTCACCAGTGTCGCCGGGCGCGTGTTCGCGTTCGCCACCAGCGGCGAGTTCCTGTGGGCCTACCCGAAGTTGACCGATTCGGCGCTGGGCGCGATGAACGCCTCGCCGGTGGTCGATGATGCGCATAACGTGTATTTCGTCGCCGACGGCGGGACGAAAAATTTGGATGGCACTTTCCAGGAATCCGGTATCTACAAACTGGACGCGAACGGCGTACTGTCAAACAGTTATCTCTTCCCCACGAGCGAGCGACATTGGCCATCAGGCATAGCGCTCTACAATAACAGCGATACCACCGCCTGGCGTGTGGTGGTCGGCACGCGCGTGAAAAACGCAGTGACGGGGGAAGAAAGCGGACGAGTGTATTGTCTGGATGCCGCCTTGACGGCGCCGTTGGTCTATCCGGATGATCTGGCGACCCCGACCGTGGTGGGGCCGATTACCGCCACGCCGATTATCGATGCCACCGGCACCATCTATATCGGTGACGCGAACGGCAGCGCCGGACGCGTCCACGCGGTGCGTGAGACGCTCAACGCGGGTTTCCTCCGCATACAGTCGGTCTGGGACCCCGCCTTGCCGGTCTACGCCACTGCGGCGCCGGTGACGACCTCGGCCGCAGTCACGCCGGATGGCGCCAAGGTGTATGTCGGTGACGCGGCGGGCAACTTGTACGCATTTTTCCCCGCGGATACGACGAAAAATCGCAAGGCCAAGGTACTGAATAGCGCCATCGTCGGGCCATTGGCCCTGGATGCCGGCGCGAACGGGGGCAATGTCGTGGCCAGCGGCGCGGCCGGCGAGGTGGGGTTATTCCCGGCCATGCTGGGCACGGAAGCCACCACGCCGGGCCTGACCGATATCGTCGGCTATACCGGTTTGTGGCAGTGGGTCGCGCCCACGACGCCGCCGCTCGCGGTGCGGACCGCGCCCACCGTCTGGAACAGCCCCACGGGCATGCGTGAAGTGATCGTCGGCAGCGATGATGGCTATATCTATGCGATCGGACCCGCCCAGGCCACACCGGCCGCGCGTCCGGTAAATAATTCGCTCGTCCCCGCGACGAGTTGGCCGCTCTTTCATCGTGACCCGCGCCGTCTCGGGCAACAGTCGGGTCAAGCCGGCGTGTTGGAACCCGGACCGCAGCAGCCCACGTTACGTTGGTTCGCCGACTTGCAGTCCGTACTATCCAGCTCCGCCGTGGTGTCGGACCGCACGCCGGACGGCAGCACGCGCGTCTACATGGGGTCTGAAAGTGGGCGCGTGTTTGCGTATGATGCCTCGACCGGGAAGCTGATCTGGGAATATCCTATCGATGCCGATCCGGCGTTGGGCCCCATCCGCGCCACGCCGGCGGTCGCCGAAGACGGTACCATTGCGGTCACGACCACCGATGGCTACCTCTATCTCGTCACACCGAACGGGACGTTGCGCACGGGTGGCATCAATCCGGTGACACTGCCGGGGGCGGTGTTGAGTTCGCCGGCGATTGGCAAGAGCGGGATGGTCTATCTCGCCACGGCGGATAGCGGGCAGGCGGTGACTCCGGCACTGGACGGCGCGGAGATGACGGCCACCTATGCGTTTGCCAGTCCGGTCACCATCACGCGCGTGCGTTTCCAGACGACCAATAAAGGGATACTCAGCATTTACCGCCGCGGTGTGCTCGGTGACCCAGCGTATATCGCTACCTTCCCCGATGAAACGACCACGCCGCGCTACATCACGGTGGACCTGGCGATGGAAGGACAGACCTTCGTCTGGACGAGCCAATCCGACACCCTGGACATCGCCAATCTTACCATCAGCACGGCGGGAACCCTGCAAGCCGTGACGCCGGCGTTGTTTGACGTGACGACAGCAAGCGTCGCCACCGATCTGGCCACGTTCACCACCGCAGAAACGGCGGCGGACGAAGCGAAGATCGAGGCGCGCTTTGCCACGCCGACGTGGGTGCATACGGTTGGGGTGAATACGACCAATAACTATACGCTGTCTCTGGTCGATGCCAACGGCGCCGTGCACACCTGGGGCAGTTATCCGGCCACGGCGTCCGCCACGGAAACGACGCTGGTTGATCGCTTGGTGACAAAAGTTATCTGGACGAAGCTTGATCTCTCCGCGACGAATCTGACCGAATTCTCCATGACGTCGCAGGATACCACCGAGAGCGGTGGGCGGCTGTATGCCTACGACATGCTGGGCACGCTGCAATGGCAATATCCGGCGAATGGGAATGGCTATCTGGCGCCGATTACCAGTTCACCCGCCGTGTTGACCGACGCAATTACACAGAAGGATCTCGTCTACGCCTCGACGACCGGCGGACAGACGTTGGCCATGGATGATACCGGACTGCTCTGGAACAAGCAGAACTTTACCGCCATCACGGCATCCCCGGTGGTGGCGGATAATCCGCGCGGGGGCGATGTC